>ASPA01000031.1 GCA_000405605.1 Atribacteria bacterium SCGC AAA255-G05 | reverse complement strand
ACCATTGTATTAGCGGTTAAAATATTAACAGTTGGTCCCCAAGTTTATATTTTTGGCGCAACATCTCCATCTTTAGCTTTACCTTCTGGCTTAAAATTCCCTATTAGGATTATGTTCGAAGTAGATGCAATGGGTATATTTATGGGTCTAATTACTGCAGTTGTTTCTTTTTTAGGGGCAATCTATTCTTTATCTTTTCTAAAAAAATATGATGGAGTAGATAAGTATTATTCCCTTTTGTTACTTTTAACTGTAGGTATGTTTGGAATGGAGTTTACCGGTGATATATTTAACTTTTTTGTGTTTTTGGAAATTGCCTCCATTGCTTCTGTTGCCCTAATTTCTTTTAGAGGAGTTGATTATGGTGAACCAGCAGAAGCGGGTTTTAAATATATGGTGGTTAGTTCAATATCTGCTCTTATGGTTTTATTTGCGGTAGGAATATTTTATGGGCAGTACGATATTCTTAATCTTGCAGCTATAGCCAAGGTGATTAAATACTCTCAATTAGACAAGATTGCTTTAGGTCTTTTAATACCAGTGCTAGCCATGAAGGCAGGAGCGGTACCGATGCATATGTGGACACCAGATGCTTATTCGGAAGCACCTGCACCAATCACTATGATATTGGTTGCTGCCAGCCAGGCCAGTCTATATGCTTTATTTAGAATAGTTTTTTCTTTATATAATATTACTATGAATACTTTAACCGTAGGATGGATAATTATTATTTTTGGTCTTTTATCTATGTTTATCGGAGTTACAATGGCTATTGTTCAAAAAGATATAAAAAGACTTATGGCTTATCACGCTGTCTCTCAGACGGGTTATATGCTTCTGGGGGTAGGTGTAGGATTAGCAGTATTAGCTAACCCAATTGCCTTACAAAATTATGGAATTACCGCTATGGAGGGTGGAATATTTCATATTATGAATCATGCTATGTATAAGGGCTTGCTATTTTTAACTGCCGGTGCTTTATTTTTCAGGACAGGAACAAGAGATCTTAATAAAATGGGTGGGTTAGCTCATTCGATGAAATATACTACCATCTTTTTTATTATTGGAGCAGCGGCCATTGCCGGGCTTCCGCCCTTTAATGGCTTTGCCTCTAAACTTTTAATTTACGAATCTGTGTATAGATTCAATCCCTTGCTTTCTATAATAGCTATGGTAGTTAGCATCTTAACTTTGGCCTCATTTGTTAAAGTATTTCATAGTGCGTTTTTAGGTCCGAAATTACCTCAATTTAAAGAAGTCAAGGAAGTCCCGCGCAGTATGGTCTTTGCTATGGCCGTTTTATCCTGTATCATAATATTTTTTGGATTATTTCCGGATTTAATAGTAAAAAATTTAGTGCATCCCGCAGTGATGTCTTTAATAGAACAATTGCAGTATACCGGCACAGCATTAGGAGGTATGTAGGAAATGTTAGGATTATTAGAAACGGGTAGCGGTTTTTGGAGTGCAATAATTTGGATAGTACTTGTATTGGTCATTGGAAGTATCGTAATTTATATCAGAAATAAAGGTGAAGATAGTTATAAAAAAAATACCGAACAGGACAAACCTTTTATTTCCGGTAATCCCGAAGAAAGTAAAGAGGGTTCCCATTTGAGTGCGAGTCATATTTATTGGGGATTTACGGAAGCATTAAAGGGCTATTACAATCCTTTAGTAAAAATGCATACCGGAAATATCAATGATTATTCTAGCTGGATAATTGTAATAACTGTAATAATATTAATTATGGTAGGGGTGAGTGGATAGTGAGATTAAATAAATATTTTGAAAGGTCTCTTTGGGTTTTTCATTTAAATACAGGTTCTTGTAATGGTTGTGATATTGAAATTGTAGCATGTCTAACTCCCCGGTACGATTTAGAAAGATTTGGGATTAAATTAGTAGGTAGTCCTAAACATGCAGATGTATTATTGGTAACCGGTCCAGTCACCGGTAGGATGCTCGATAGAGTAAAACGTGTATATGAACAAACCCCTGATCCTAAAGCAGTAATAGCCGTTGGGGCATGTGGAACAAGTGGAGGAGTGTTTTACAACTCCTACAATCTTTCAGGCTCTATCGATAAAGTTATACCGGTAGATGTTTATGTCCCAGGATGTCCTCCTCGACCGGAAGCTATAATAAATGGCGTGTTGCAAGCATGGATCAAGTTGGAAAAATTACGAGAAAGCATGAAAGTTGCTTCAGTGAAATAGCATTTCGTATCGCGTATATAGTATATAGTATATAGTGAAGAAAAGAAGAGATAGAATTCAGAATTCAGTGCTCAGAAGATTATTCGCGTAGGACTGGCGTTCCCCGTTTTCACGAGGACAGGCTCGCCTATCTGTGGATTATAAAAGAAGGGCACAATTCATTGTACCCCTACACCTAAATATTAATTTCTTTAACGCGATACTCGATACGATATACGATATACGATATACGATATACGAAATACCAGAGACAAAGGTGGTAGAGAATGGAATATATGAAATCAGAAGAAATTGTAGAATTATTTAAAGAAAAATTTAATGATTCGATTACAAATAGCAGGATAGAAATTAAAACAGCAGGATTAAAAAAGAATAGCTATAGTTTAATTTGGTTAGAGATAAAACCAAAGGACTTTAAAGAAGCAGTAAAACTTTTATGCACTATTCAATTTCCTCATTTTGCTATAATTTCCGGAGATGATTTGGGTGAACAAATTGAACTAACCTACTATTTCTCTCTTTATTACGGGGAAAGATTTAAGGAAATATCCCTAAATATTACTACTTTCTTGCCTAAAGAAGATCTTAAAATATCAACTATTACTGATTTAATACCAGGAGCCCAAACTGCTGAAAGGGAAATAATAGAAATGTTTGGAATAAAAGTAGAAGGGCTGCCTGATTCACCTAACTTATTTTTACCGAAAGATTTTGCGAAAGATACCTATCCTTTCAGAAGAGATGAGAAAGGTATATATCCTTTAAGTAAAAATGGTAAATATGTAGGTGACAACATAGTCAAGAGAGAAGAAGAGGTGAAGAAAATTGAGTAAAGAAACTTATTCTATCCCCATAGGTCCGGTTCATTGTTCTCTAAAAGAACCGATGACTTTTAATTTTGAAATATATGGAGAGCATATAGAAAAGGTAAATTTAGCCCCCGGAGATAATCATCGGGGAATAGAATTTATGGGTATGCAAAGGAATCCTGTTCAAATTATATATTTAGACATTTTACCGGACATATATCATTACATTGAGAACAAAAAATACAATGGTCGACATGAATTTTAATCTTCTTTTTATCGGGAATAAATTCGATTGCTTCAGCAGGACATACTTTAATACATAATTTACATCCTATACACTTATCCCTATCATAGACAATTTTCCCTCTAAAATTTTTAGGTATTTCTACAGGTGGATGTATTTTTGCTTCTCCTTTTCCTATTTTTTCCAATAGTTTTATTACCGAATCAGGGCAATAAGTTACCGGAAATACATTGGTAGCTGGTTTTTTAAATAACTGTTTTAACAGTTCAAATCCCATTGGTGTTGCCATTTTATCACCTCAAACTATAATAGTATCTAAAACGATTAATGTAAGACCGAGTAAACCTATAATCGCTACCGGAACCCAGTAAGTATAGGAAACCTGGTCTATTTTTAAACGCGCAACTGCAACTCTAATAAAAGTTACTTCAACAAACATTACTAAAAACATTTTTACTAAAAAGAACAGTACATCTGCTATTAAGGCAAATGCTCCACTTAAAGCAAGTAAATGAGATATGTTATACGGGAAAAATAAAGCCACAGTTAAGGACATCATTACTATGATCTTTACCGCATCTGCTAAACCAAATAGAGCAAGATTTCTTCCCGAATATTCTACTAATATTCCTCCGGCTAATTCTGTTTCAGCTTCCGGTGCATCAAAAGGGACTTTAGAGAGTTCTCCGGGTGTAACCGCTGCAAAAGTAATAAATAGCAAAATTGCTCCCATAAAACCTAATGGACCCACTAATCCCCAAATAGGATTAGCATTGATCACCGCTAAAGAGAAGATATTAAGCTTAGGATAAACCTGACTTAGTTTCCATCCTATAGCAACTACTGTAGTTACCAAAGGCAATTCATAACTCATCATCATTACCATCTCTCTTTGCGCTCCCACATTGGCATAAGGAGAACCAGAGGCAAAACCACCTACCACCATTCCAATAGCCGGCAGAGTTAATAGATATACAATTAATATAATATCCCCATATCCACTTAACAGGGGAGGAATATTCCCTACAGGTAAATAAAGTAAGATAGTAATGGAAGATACCAAAGCCATAATTGGCGCTCCGTTAAATATCCAGGGAACTGCGTTTTGTGGCACAATATTTTCTTTAATCATTAACTTAAAGAAATCCATAAAAGGCTGTCTTATGGGAGGACCAACTCGAGCCTGCATCCTTGCTGCTAATTTTCTGTCAATACCTTTATAAAACAAACCTACTACTACTCCCAAAAAGGCAATTAAAATTGCCCCTATTATCTTTATTAATATTCCAAATAAGTTTATAGAAGTCATGGAGTAATCCTCCTTGTCTTTTGCACACTCAATTCATGTAAATCCTTTTTAGTCAATATATTCTTTTGACCAGTGGCTTTATTTAAAATTGTAACCCTGTCCATACATGCTATACAGGGATCAATAGAAGCTATTACAATCGGAATATCGGCTATCTGCTGCCCTAAAAGCATTGGAACCCAGGTCATTAAATTATTATAGGTGGGAGCGCGAGCTTTCCAGACTTCCGGTGTTTCTGCTTCTGCTAATTTTACATAATGAAATACTTCACCGCGAGGGGCTTCATGCCTTCCAATTCCTTCACCTTTAGCTTTCTTTAATTGATTTAATAATTTAACTAATTTCTTCTCAGCTACAATTTTTCCTGAAGGCATATTTTCTAAACATTGTTCGATAATCTGTATTGATTGTACTACTTCCAACAATCGGACAATTATTCGATCATAGACATCACCGTTTACCTCTCCAGTTAACACATCCGGAGTAATAGCTTTCACTTCCAAATCAGCATAGGCCGAATAAGGTTGATCCTGTCTTACATCCTTTTTTATCCCTGATGCTCTGGTAGTAGGTCCCACTGCACATAAACGGAGGGCATCTTCTTTAGTTAAAACACCGACATTTTTTGTTCTTAAAGCAATAGTAGGGTCATTTAAGAATATATCTTCTATTTTTCCGTAGATATCTTTATAATATTCTAAAGTTTTTCGAATTCGAGGTATTTGGTCTTCGGTAATATCTCTTCTTACCCCACCTATCATAAATACTCCATAATTAATCCTATTTCCAGTAAGATATTCTAAAAGGTCTAATACTTCTTCTCTTGCTCTCCAGGATATATATAAAACCGAATCAAAACCTAATTCATGAGCAGCAACCCCTGCCCATAAAATATGCGAATGAATTCTTTCTAACTCAGCAATAATCACTCGAATATATTGGCCTCTTTCGGGAACTTCAATCCCGGCAGCATTTTCCACTGCCCTACAAAAAGCAAAAGGATGAGAAGCAGAACATATACCACATATTCTTTCAGCTAAATATATAATTTGAACAGGATTCCTTTGCATACCCATAAATTCTATTCCCCGATGATTATCTCCGGGGGCTAAATTTACCTTTTCTATATGC
>ASPA01000030.1 GCA_000405605.1 Atribacteria bacterium SCGC AAA255-G05 | reverse complement strand
TGTCGCATCAGGAATAATAGGTACGGCACGTGCGGTTGGGATGGCATTTAGTATGGGAATTACTTCTCTTATTATGTTGGTTTTTATGGGAAATGTCCAAATCAGCCCGGAGCACTATCCCGATTTTCTAGTCAGCGTTAAAATAATTTTTCTTTCATCTAATTCCAAATATAAATCATCTACACCCTGAAAAGGTGTATAGAAATAAAAAAATATGCCTTTTATCTTTTCAATTCTTGATATTTCATAACAAAACTGTTCAATTTCCTTTTCATTCTTTTTATTTATCGTATAGTTAATCAGTAACTTTTTATGAGGAGATTTAATTATATTTGAAATGATCCGATCATAAGTGTTCCCCCGGATTTTATTATGTGTATCCTTTAACCCATCCAAACTTACAAAAACCGTATTCGCATCAGCGATAATTGGAAAGGTTCCATTGGTGTATACGACTATAAATATAAATCCTATTTCTCTGGCTAAATGGATAACATCTTTTAGGGACTTACTATTATCTCTCCATAAAAAAGGTTCACCGCCCTCAATATATAAGTATCTCATTCCCATGGCATATAACCTGCACAATCCTATTTCAACTTCCTCAAAGGTTAAGTCAGGGATATCCCGGTTGGCTACTGAACAGTGGAGACAATTCAAATTACAACTTTCGTTGATTACAATACCGCCAATAAATGGTAATTCCTTTCCGAATACCTTAGATAAGATTATATATTTAATACTCAATAAATTGAAAGAAAGCAAATTATACCTCATCAAGCTTGTATTTATTCATTTTATGAATTTCCCCATCAATTTTACAATAGAATTTACTGGTGAATATGGTTTGCTTAACCATAACTTTCACCGGTTTTTGGTGATCATTATCATTCAACATACCATGAAGTATCAAAATGCCATATAACCCTTTTATCTGATCCTGCTTAACGTCATCGATAATTAAAGAATATTCCATGGTATAAAATAATGATCTCTTTTCTGCTCTGATCACATGATTTTTATAACGGAATACCTGGTGAATTGAAAAAATTGTTTCCATTCTGACTACCTTTCATAAAGATTTATTCTGTAAACATTATTTAAATAGCAGATTAAATTATCCAAATGCTTTAGCTATCCTTGCATATTTACATATTTATATATACATATACGACAGAAGTTTTAAAAATCCTCTTTTTGGTAGCGGGTCCTCGCTTGCAGAAGTGATTGATTCGATAAATGCCTAACTACCAAAAGCGATATTGCAATAGGGTTGTTGAAGATGATCTTTCATGTTCTGGGGTTAAATAATATATTTTCAAATCAAAATTAAAAAATAAATCCAGACTTAGAATAAAATCGTATTGGAAAAATTCCATAACAATCAAAACTAAGCCCAGCTTTTTGTTAAATTAAAATTCAAGCTTTGCTTCTATTCATTAAACTGTCCGCTGTCGAAACTTTCTATTTTGTGAAGTTGTGAAGCCTGACCCCTATTCCTGCTACATTAATTATAGACCCTATTCCTGTTCCTAAGAGGCGACCCCTTTTGGAGTTCCATATTTTATTGGCAAAAGCCTTTCTAAATTCACATGTTTTGAGGCATCAAGAATCTCAATCCCTATGAGTATTTCGTCTTTGCCTATATCTAGCACAATATCCTCAGAGATTCGCTTGTTTACAACTTCCTGTTTTCTTTCATCTAAACGAATATAAAGGAGATCTATCTTGTCATTATAAAGGATGTTCATTTTATCCCTCCTCCCATTTTCCTCGTTCTTCTGCTCGCTCTAAGGTATGGTGGTCAATTTGTATCTCCATATTCAATCTTTCCTTGGCTTACATATTATCAATGCTTCTCTATCTTTATGTAAAATTATAACATATATTAAAAAATTAAAATAGCATCAACCTATAAAAAGTGTAGGCAAGGTATCTTTTCTAACTTTCATCAGCACTTTTCCGCAAGTTGTCTTATTCTATAAAGCAAGCGAAAGTCCTCTTATTACTGTAGGGGTCGAATTCATTCGACCCGTCTGCGGGTAAGTTATATAAATCTGCCTCCTCTAGAAAGTTAGATTTATCTAAAAAGGTATTTATAAAAACTTTATAATGCAAGGGATTTGAAAACAGTATGCAAAGAAAGTAAAATGCTTGATTCCATAAATACCTCACTTCCAAGGGCGATATTGCAATAGGATTGTTTAAGAAGGTTTTCATGTCCTGATGTTTGATAATATATTTCTGAATTAAAGTTATTGTAAAAAATAAAGCCAGACTTAGAATGTAATTGCATCGGAAAAATTCCTTGGCAATCAAAACTAAGTCTGGCTTTTTAGTTAAGTTAAAATCCAAAGTTGACTTCTATTCATTTTAAATAGACTGAAAAATATACTAAAATCTTCTTTTAAAATAATACGGAAAACAAATGGGCACGATGCATCGTGCCCCTACGTTAAGAAAAATAAAAAAATATATAGATTCCCATTTCCATGGGAATGACAGTAAAGATAAGAAAGCGGAGGAGATGTGTGGGCTTAGTTCTCCTCTCTCAAAGGGGAGGAGAGAGATTCGATTTTTAGTTTTTTTCTGCTGACCCAGAGGAAGCCCTGGTCTGGGGTGATAATTGCCACATCTACCGGGCCGCCAACACCGGGCATATCTCCCGGGTTAGCTATGATACCATCGGAGAAACGCTGTATTGCTGAAGTAGTCTGAACCATTAAAGTGCAAAAATCTATGGCGTCCTGGAGAGTCATTGTCCCCCACTGGATAGCATATTGTAAACCTCCCAGCTGTTTTCTTATTTCCTCTTGCCCCAGATTTTGTATTGCTTCATTAACAAACTTTAGATTGTTGATTCTTCCATCAAATCCTAAAACAATTCGGGAAACCACATCATTTTGACCGACCCAGCTTGCTCCGTATTCTTTGTTTTTTTCTTTGC
This sequence comes from Atribacteria bacterium SCGC AAA255-G05, assembly GCA_000405605.1. Classification (GTDB taxonomy): domain Bacteria; phylum Atribacterota; class Phoenicimicrobiia; order Phoenicimicrobiales; family Phoenicimicrobiaceae; genus Sediminicultor. The sequence goes on along the minus strand of ASPA01000030.1, from coordinate 21,296 downwards.
TATCTCGTTTTTTCTGAACCTCACCGGGAATAATACAAGTATAGACTTCGTGAGAACTATCTTTATTAAAACCGGCTACCAGAAGAGTTATCCTATCGATTCCACCGATTCCATTTTTCAAATTCCCCTGCAGGTCTTTAAACTGGAATTTAATCATATAATTTTCTTGCTTAACTTCTACCACTTCGAAACCCTGCCGCTTGAGGTCATTATTAATCTTTTCTACTGCATCATCTAACCTTTTTTGCCATTCATATTTTATGTCAAAAAGACTGTGCAATCTGTCTGCAGCATCTCTTACGTTCAATCTTTCTACATCGTTATCTCTTTTAAACTGCTCGATAAATTTACTGACACTTTTCATTACTCCATCTTCCGGTAAAAAAGCCAGTCCGGTTATAATTACCCCAATCCTTTTATTTAGTTGAAAAAGTTTGGAAGCATTATCGCTTCCGATGCGAGCCATCCCTTTTTGATTACGATATGATTGCCGGCTGTCAGCAGCCAAAACGATTCCTTCCGGGGTGGTAGTGTTTATTCCTAATGACATATTATTACCTCCATTTTAAAATATTTTTTATTCTTCTTTTTTTTCTTCCTCTTTTTCTTCCTCGATAATTTTAATCAGCTTTAATAATATTTCTATTCGCGGCTCAGCATTCATATGTATAAAAACTTCTAAGGCCTCCCGATAATATTTTAGCGCTTCTTCAGATTTGCCCAAAGTAATATAAATCAGACCGATGTTTCCCAGGTTAGTTGCTACACCTTCTTTGTATCCTATCTTTTTATTTATACTTAGTGCTTTTTGATAATAATTTAGAGCTTGATCGGTTTCCTTTAATTTACTGTGCGCCAGACCAATATTATTAAAGACATTAGCTATTCCTTCTTCGTATTTTAGTTTTTTATTAATTTCCAGAGCTTCCTGGAAAAGTTTTAATGCTTCTTCCGGTTTTCCTGAATCAGTATATATTATCCCGATATTGGTCAGACTATTAGCTATGGCTTGTTCATCTTTGAATTTTTTGCTAATCTCTAACGCCTCTTCTTGATACTTCATTGCCTCATCCTGTTTACCTAATTCATTGTATAGGGTGCCTATGTTGTTAAGATTATGGGCAGCACCTTGTTCGTATCCGCTGAGCTTTCTGTTAATCTCCAAGGCCTGCTGATAATATTCTAATGCTTCATCCGGTTTACCCAAATTATGGTAGATGTTTCCTATGCTGCCGAGGGCGGTTGATTTGGAGGGCAATTTCGCCATTTTATTTTCTGTTCTTTTTAAAATATTTAGCGATTCTTTAAAATGTTTTTCCGCCTGATTTAGTTTAGATAAAAAGAAATAACAGTTGCCAATAAGAATATTAAAGCCAATTTTATCTTCCTCGGGAATACTTAAATCATGCAGGCATTTTTCGTATACTTTAATAGCTTCTTCAAATTTATATTCTTTCTCATACTTTTGACCTGAGCGGAAAGATTTTTCTAATAAAGGATTTCTTTCCAGGACATCAGTTACGGTTCCCGGTAAGTTTCTGTCGAATAATTCCTGCCTTTCGTATAAGCGATTATAAAGCTCTTCTCTTTTGGATTTTTCTTCTTTATTCTTTTTGTCTTTTATTATTAAATATAGGTCAAATACGAGTACTAAGGCACAGATAATCCAGAGCCCTATTTTCATTTCTGTGGGTATATTTTTTAGCACAAATAGGCAGACAGCAAATATTAACGGTCCTGCTATTGAAATAATATTTATTAATGAATTCATTTTTTTATCTCCTTTCCTTAAAGAAATTTTTGTTAGTGATTGGTGTGAATTTTTGTTGTTATATTTTATATTCGCTAAAAGTTTGGGAAATCCTTTTTTTTGTGAAAAATATTTTTTTATTTTAGAAATGACAGGCGAGACGCCTGTCCTATATTGTGAAAAGGGATTGCCGCGCTACAAACTAACGTATAGCGGGTAGCGTTTAGTGTATAGGTGCGGGTTGTAAGTGCAAGGTTAATACAATAAATATTTTCATCCCCACTGCATAATAGCGTATAGCGGGTAGCGTTTAGCGTATAGCGTATAGGTGGGAGGGGGAGGAATATGAATAGAATGGATTCCCATTTCCATGAGAATGACAGTAAAGATAAGAAAGCGGAGAAGATGTGTGGTGCAGGGGAAGATCCTCTATTTCATAGATATATCATCGAGGTTATGGTAGAATTATGATTAAATGATTTTACAGAAAACCAAATAGAATAATTAAAAGGAAAGCGGGGAAATAAATTTGAAAAAACAGACCAAGGGATATCTAATGGTTGCTGCAGGCGCTACACTGTGGGGAACAGTGGGCATACAGGTACAAACTCTTTTTAACTACAATCTATCTCTCCAATCTATTGTATTTTGGCGATTATTTTTTGCTTTTGCAATCTTATTTTCATTTATTTTTTTTACTAATAAAAAGCGGTTAATAATTGATAAAAAAGGTATCATTTATCTTGCAGCAATGGGACTTTTCAGCCAATTGCTTTTTAACTTATTCTATTTCAGCTGTATTCAAAAAACTACTGTTGCCACTGCTGTTACCCTGCTCTACTCTGCTCCAATATTTATTGCTGTTATGGCTAGAATTTTTTATAAGGAATTATTTACCCCGATTAAAACGGCAGCTTTGGTCCTTTGTATGGGAGGCTGTTTTTTTGCAGCGACCGGGGGCTCAATAGCTGTGCTTAAATTAAACTTGATCGGAGTATTGATGGGCCTGGGAGCAGGATTTACTTTCTCATTGGTAACTATCATCAGCAAAGCTATCATCCGCAAATATCACCAGTTAACGATTATTGTCTACGCACTTGGATTTGGACTTCTTTTTTATCTCCCCTTCTCTCATCCTTTAATAATTTTTCAAAAGAGTTTACCCTTAGAGGTATGGCTGTTAATATCCTTTTTTGGTGTAATTTCTACTGCTATAGCTTATGGGCTTTATATCACCGGAATATCTTATGGTATTGAGGTATCCCGGGCGGGAATTATCAGTACTCTAGAATTAGTAGTAGGAGTTGTTCTTTCTTATCTGATATTTAAGGAAGCCCTTTGGGGGTGGAAATTGGCAGGGATTTTAATGGTTGTATTTTCGGTGGTAATTGTCCAGATGGATAAGATTTTACCTGCAAAAAAATAAATTACTCACCCCCACTGCATAATAGCGTTTAGCGTATAGGTGGGAGGGGGAGGAATATGAATAGAATGGATTCCCATTCCCCGATCAGGTCGAGGACAGGTTTCATGGGAATGACATATAAAGGAATAGGAATGACAGAAAGGAGAAGACGGGTTTGATGAATCGAAACCCTACATTTGCATAGACAGGGACCTGTCCTCGTAAAAACGGGGAACGTTTGCCCTACGGTTTTATGTTGATGCGAGACTAATAATAGATTGTTTAGCAAGCTACAATTCCGCCATATTGTCTAAAGCATCACCAGTTAAACGATACACCACCCATTCATCCATAGGTTTTGCCCCCATATGGTCATAAAATTCTCGAGCAGGATTCCATTTTAAAACAGACCATTCCATTCTAACACATTTATTTTCTTTAGCAATATGAGCGCAATATTTAAATAAAGCAGTGCCGATTCCTTGTCCCCGATATTCCTCAGAAACATATACATCTTCTATGTAAAGGCCAGGGAGACCCGTAAAAGTAGAAAAATTATAAAAGAATAAAGCATAACCTACGGGCTTTCCCTCAATTTCTGCTATAAGGACCTGAGCATAGGGTTTATCCCCAAAGAGGGTTTCCCGGAGAATATCTTCGGTGGTAACTACCTCTTCAGACATTTTTTCAAATACTGAAAGTTCCTTTATAAGTTTAAGAATTAAAGGGACATCTTTTGCGGAAGCCTTACGAATATTCAGATTTAACTTTTCAGATTTTTTCATAATTATTCCTCTTTATAATCTATATTTACACTCCCTTTAGACCAATTTCCTCTGCTATTTCCTGCATACCAGCAAGAGTATCAGTAATAAGGTCAGAAACTTCCATGCCTAACATCAGAGCACCTTTTTCAATGATAGACCTATCTACTCCGGCAGCAAATCTTTTGTCTTTCCATTTCTTCTTCACCGATTTTACTTTTACATCCATAACGCTTTTGGAGGGACGAACCAAAGCTGTAGTCACCACCAGACCGGTAAGCTCATCTATAGCATAAAGTACCTTTTCTAATTCTGTTTGTGGCTCAACTTCTGAGCAGAGCCCCCAACCGTGGCTAACAACTGCTCGGATATATTCTTCGGGCCAGCCCTTTTCTTTCAGTATTTCCTCGCTTTTATGGCAATGTTCTTCGGGAAACTTTTCATAGTCAAGGTCATGAACCAGGCCAATGACCCCCCATTTTTCTTCATCTTCTCCCCGCTTGCGGGCAAAATAGCGCATAACTCCTTCTACGGCTAAGGCATGTTTTATCAGACTATCACTCTTGTTGTATTCGGTGAGCAGCTGATAAGCTTCTTCTCTGGTTGGAACTTTTAAATTCATTTATTTCCTCCTAAGTGCTTTATTTTTTTATCTATTATAACCTCACTCTTATAATTATAATATATTCTATGAAATATTCAAATAATATCGAAAGAAAGTATCGAGTATCGAATTAAGAAAGAGAAAGGAAAGATAGAAAAAGTTTACACTAACATTTTTAATTTTTTTCCACTCTTAAAAATCTATTTAAAATCAATATCGATAAGCCAACTATAAAAAATAAAGTTGCAATGCTAAATCTATCAGCAATATAGCCTAATAAAGGGGCTAAAATTATCATAAAGAGTGAGGAGAGCTGGCTATCAATCGATAATACAGTTGCCCGTTCATTTTTTTTCATACAATCACCAAGGACATCTACTACCATGGGGCGTCTCCCATCTTTTAAGGGATAAAGGAAAAAATAAAGAAGTATAACTACTAACATAATTTTAGTTTTGATAGCAAAAAACATAATAAAAAATACTATGCCAAAAATATCAAAACTGATATCCATCAATTTATCAGAATTAAATTTTAGGTTTAAACGGTAAACGTTTCGAGAAACCCATGAACTAAAGATATACATCACTCCATAAATAATTCCCAAAATTATTTTCAATTGAGTGGCTGCATCCATTGAGGCAACTACATAAATTCCGGAAACCAAAATAATATCGTTTAATATGGGCTGAATATAATCTTTTAAAACTTTAAAAATGGCATCAAAGAGAGAGGAACTCACCACTACTTTTCTAAGCGGCCTGTTGGCAAAAATATTCTTTAACTGTTTAATACTATGAGTAATAAAATTTTTTATACTGATAGTAGTTTCTACTGGTTCGTTCAGGGTCTCAGGATAAAACCAGATTAAAAGAAAATCAAGAATGTAAGGAATGATGCTGAACAAGAAAATCGATTGCATTCTGGGCAATTTAATAATTAAAAAGATTGCAGTAAAAGCAGATAAAGAAGAACCGATTAGGGAAAAGGAGCGGGTGCGTCCATAGACAAAAGTCTTGTGTCCAAACCAGCCCTTCTGTTCCAAATAGGAATAAATCATGGCCTTGTGTGTACCTGACCTAAAGGCTTCTCCCAGGCCAAATAAGACCATACCTACAGCTACAATAGCATAACTGCCTCCCAGGAAAAAGAATAAGAAAGAGGCAATGTAAAAGATAAAACAGATCATCAACTCGGTCTTTTTCCCGTATTGGTCGGCAAATATCCCGGAAGGCACTTCAAATAAATAGATAATTATCCCTCTAATAGAAAATAAAGTTCCTATCTGGAACAGGTTAAGGTGCACCACCTGTATTAGATAAATATACAAGTAGGGTTCAAAAAAACGGAGATTTTTTAAAAACCCATACAGGCAAAACTTTTTTATCTGTCTATCTTTTTTAATTAATTCATGTAAATCTTCCAAATTTTCCATCACCTGAATTTGATACAGGAGACGGTTCTCTGTATCATTTTAATAGGATTTAATCTTATAAAAAATTATTTTAGTGAATATTAAATATAACAATAACAACCAAATACTAATTATAATGATTAAGCCAATTACTGCAATTTTTTTATCCTTTATACCTTTTACAGACTCCTTTCGACATTCTTCCATTACTTCTCCTGGTATCATCTTTATAGCCAAAATAATCCCCAAGGGCAAGAGAATTAAATCATCCAAATAGCCAATTACAGGAATAAAATCTGGTATTAAGTCTATTGGACTTACTGCATATCCTACAATTATTACTATGAAAATTTTAGCACACCAAGACACTCTCGGATCTTTATAAGCCAGATATAGGGCATAAATTTCTTGTTTCAGTTTTTTTGCTTTTTCTTTCCATCTTGAAAACATTAAGGTTTTTCCTAAAGCGACTTTTCTTGAGAACTTAAACTAAAGAAAGATACTGGGAATGAATCAATATTTTTAAAATTTTACTTCAACGTTTTCTCTTTCTTCTCCCTCTGTTTTGTAATAAGGCCTGCTGGTAAAGCTAAACAGATTGGCAACTACTGAAGTAGGTACTTGAATTATAGCTATATTATATTTCATGGCAGTATCATTATAGAATTGTCTTGAATAACCTATTTTGTCTTCGGTATCTTTCAATTGTTTTTGTAAATCCAGGAAATTTGTATTGGCCTTTAAATCAGGATAATTTTCAGCTACTGCAAATAATCGACTGAGGACACCCGTTAACTCTGAATTCGCTCCTAATTTTTCCTCCGGTGTTTTTGCTGATAAATATTTGGTTCTGGATGCAGTCACTTCTTCTAATGTTTCTTTCTCATGCTTGGCGTATCCTTTTACGGAACTTACCAGGTTAGGAATTAGATTAAATCTTCTTTTTAGCTGAACATCGATCTGCGCCCAGGAATTATCTATTCTACTTCTTAAGGTTACTAATTTATTGTAAGTTAAAACCCCCCATAATACAATTAGAATAACAAAAATCATTATAAAATTCATAAAAACACCCCTTTCTCTTTTTTATCTTGATAAATTATTTAAAAAGCACCGGCTCCGCCACCTCCGCCTCCGCCTCCGCCACCGGAAGAGAAGCCACCACCGGAACCAGTTGAAGAACTTGTAGTGGCAAAAGCAGAACTAAATACTGTATCAAAAGACTTGAACATACTGCTATTCAATCGTCCGCTTCTATCAGTCATACAGTATAAGTAGGTAGAATTCGTTAAGGATATATCTTGATTACTTAAGACCAGCTTTAATTTTGAAATTACTTTGTCTGCTACTCCCAGAGAGATAGCATACACCAGATAATGCTCCCAAACTACTATAGAGGGAATTTCATAATCCTTCATATTGCTAAAATGTAATAAGAATTTTTTAAATGCCCTCCATTTGGTATATTCATTAACTCCGATTTGAGTCTTTTTTCTTAATATTGCACCATAGACTATCACCGCAAAGCCAGTGAAGATGACAGTAAACAATAAGGGTATTAGAATAAATAATTGTACTCTTAATAGAATTCCCAGGGTAAACAATAAAAATATTCCGGCAAATTCCATTAAAACTACCTTACCAGCGGCTTTTAATCCTTCTTTCGATTCACCGAAATAATTATACTTTTTAAATTCATCTCCCACTTTTTTTACCCATTTAGAATAATTGCTCCGAAAACTGCTCTGGGTTCTTGATGCCTTAGCATAGTCTTTTATTTCTTTTAAAGTAACACTCGCTCCATCACCGATAGAATAAAAAAGCCAATGGATTAAATATGATTCATGTTCTTTTAAATTAGTGGATTCACTTTCAATTAATAAAAATTTATAATCCTTTTTTCTTCCTGCTTGAATCTCTTCAATCTTTAAATATTTCTTGCGTACCAGGTCCATCAAAGTCGCCATAATATCTTTACTACCCACCCCCTGGATACTCATTAATTTACTCAAAACTGCGGGTGTAATATCCTGGGGTAATTCACGGTAATAATCCATTTCAACTTCTGGCTTAAGTTCCCTATCATATTTAAAATAAAGCCGAATAGCCTGGAATATATTAAATAAAATTACCAATGGAATTAATAAGATAACTATGATATTAAAACCTTTCCCTCGATCTGCTTTTTTAGCCCATCCTAATTCCTCTTTCATTATTTCAGCAAATTTATTCTGGTTAATTACTTTGGTGCTATTGGGAATCAGGCTGGCGGGGAATAAGATTCTCGCTTCCACCATTTCTCCCGAAGATAAGCCAAAAACTTCATATACTACTTTTCCGTCCTCCCGGATAGATACGTTTCCAGCTAGTGGGCCATGCCCGAATACTTTTAGTTCTTCTGCCGAAACTTCTGCAGACGGGAGCTCTATTTCTATTTTAATGTGACCGATGGGAGAAGTATTGGTTTTATCAAAAAATTTCCAGTAAAATTCTGCAGTATCATTGTATAAAGTTGCAGCATTTTTTAACTGGTACTCCAGCAAAAATAATTTTCTTTCATTACTGGATGCATCATAAATTTTATAAGTCACCATATCTGCGGCGAGACTTTGAGTATATTCTAATTCTTTATCTTCGGGGAGATATTCGGAAGCATTGAAATACTTAAATCCATCCGAACCTTTTATTCCTATGTCTCTTATAATTCCATTAAAATCTCCGTCAAAATTATACTCAAAAATTTCGCTTACCTGAATATCACCATTTTCTAATATTTTCACCTGAGCTTGATAATCAGTTATTTCAAAACTCCGCTCGGCATAAATAAGTAAATTAGTAAAAGAAAATATTATTATAATGATTAATAATATGAAACCTATGGTCAATTTTGATTTAATTTCCCTCACCCCCTGAATTAATATGAAATAATATTAATATTTTGCTCACTTTAAATAGTTTATTAATTCTTTATTAAAATAGTTTCTTTAAATATATTCTATAAAATAGTTTCAAAATCCTTTTTTTTATTTAAAATATTTTTATTTTTTTAAAAAAGCCTCATCTTCCCCAAACATTCACAATTATTACCCCGACTAAAGCAAGAGCCCCTCCCACTAATGATAAAAAGAAAGGCATTTCTCCTAACCATATCCAGGCGATTAATATGGCTAATACCGGGGATAAATAAAGATAGCTCGCTGCTAAAGAAGCTGGAATTCGAGAAAGGACATACGTCCAGGTAATATAAGCTAAGGCAGCCGGAAAAATACCCAGATAAATAATGGCCAATGTTGCCTCAATCGGTGCATTTTTTATATTCTGAAATAAACCTTGAGAAAAAAACATTTGAAAAAAAGTACCACTCCAGATTGTATAGGTTACAAATTTTAAAGGAGAATATTTCTTCAAATAAGGTTTTTGTAAAACAAAATAAAAACTTGTACTTACGGCAGCTAATAAAATCAAAAAAGCCGCTGGTTCAAATCTAACTCCTTCACCTTCTCCTCTGGCAACTAAACTTACTCCCAAAAAGCTGATTACAATTCCTATCCAACCCCAGGTCTTAATCTTTTCTTTCAGAATAAACATAGCTAAAATAGCCGTAAAAATAGGGGCGGAGGCAATTAAAAGACTGGCAGAACCGGCAGTTACTTTTAATTCTCCAAAGGTGAGGGCAAGATGATAAACGGTTATTCCTAAAAAGCCAAGAAAAAATATTGCAGGCAGATCTTTTCTTTCAGGTAAAGGCATGCGAGTAACTATAGCATAAACTAATAAAACTAATGAAGCTGTTAAAAAACGAAAAAGAACTAAATTTCCCGGGCTGTAGGCTTTTAATCCCGCCCTTATACCCGCAAAGGCAGAAGCCCAAAAAATTAGAGTAAATGCTATTGCCATTATAATACGGAAATCGATAGATATCTTTTCTTGCCTGCTATTTTTGCTCATATTTTATTTCCTTTATTTAAAATATTTAATTACTATTATTATTTTTAATTTTTTATCTTTATAAAAAAATATACTATTTGGTTAGTACATTTAAAGGTTAAATAGTAAATAAAAGTATATCACACTTCTATTAATATGGTAATTTAAAATAAAATTCCTATTGAAGTTTACTTTTCTTTTCTACCACAATCGCTTTCTGTATTCCTTTCTTTTTTAAATCCTTCTCAACATAAATTGCTTTTCCGGTAAAAGGGTCTATTTCAGTGTAATACATCAGAGTAGAATAGGTTGAAGGAGTGGGGGTAAATATCTGGACTTGTTCCGGATTAAGTTTCAACTCTTTAGAAGTATATTTTTTTAATCTGTACATATCTTCTTCCCTGCATCCCGGATGAGCGGCAATTAAATAATAAGTTAAAAATTGTTTCTTCTTCTGTTCTTTATTTATCTGTAAAAATTTATCCCTAAATCTTTTTAGATACCCCTGGTCAGGTTTGCCCATTTTTTCCAATATATTATTTTCCGTATGTTCAGGGGCAATTTTAAGTTGGCCGGAGATATGATATTTAACTAATTCGCGTAAATATTTTTCTCCGTATTTTTGGTCACCCAAGACCATATCATAGCGTATTCCTGAGGCAACAAAAACCTTTTTTATCCCCTCAATCTGCCTTATTTTCTTTAAAATTTCCATCTGCTTTTTATGATTTATCTTTAAATTCGAACAAAACTGCGGATACAGACATCTCTTATCGGGACAGCTTCCTGATTTTAATTTCTTCTGACATTCTATTCTGTACATATTGGCGGTGGGTCCGCCCACATCTAAAATATATCCTTTAAAATCCTTCAACCTGGTTAATAATTTTGCTTCTCTTAAAATCGACTTCTCGCTTCTTCCTTGTATAACCCTTCCCTGATGGACAGTTATGGAACAGAAATTACACTCCCCGTAACAACCGCGGTGAGTAGTAATAGAAAATTTTATAGTCTCCAGGGCTTTTACTTCTCCCTCTTTTTTATAAAAAGGGTGAACTTCTCTTTCGTAGGTCAAATCATGAACCCTGTCCAGTTCCTTCTGTGCAAGAGGATAAGCCGGGGGATTTTGAATTAAATATCTGCTATCCTGCTGTTGACATAATCCTCTGGCAGTTAGTGGGTCATTGTTTACATAAAAGGTATAGAACATAGAGATAAATTTTTTCTTATCTTCTTTAATCTCCTGATAAGAAGGAAGTATTATATATTCTTCTTTAGGGTTAGTAGAGATGTAGCATATCCCTCTGACATCTTTCCAGTCCTTCCCGGTTTTTAAATTATGGGCTAATTTCAAAACAGACTTTTCTCCCATGCCATAGACTAAAATGTCGGCCTTGGCATCAAAAAGTATCGCTCTTCTTATTTTGTTATCCCAATAATCATAATGGGCTATTCGGCGCAGGCTCGCTTCTATTCCTCCCAGGATAATCGGTCTAGTATTTTTAAAATATTTTCTTATCAAATTAGAATAGAGTATAGTTGCCCGATCAGGCCTCCTGGTATTTTTACCTCCGGGAGTGAAATCATCTTTCCTCCTCCTCTTCTTAAGAGCAGTATAATTGGCTACCATCGAATCTACCGAACCGGCAGTAACTCCCCAGAAGAGAGCGGGCTCTCCCAGTCTGCTAATATCTTTCCCCCTCTCTGTATCTGGCTGGGCGATAATACCCACCTTATATCCTGCCACCTGGAGTACTTTTCCTATAACCGCTGCTCCGATGTAAGGACTGTCTATATAAGTATCCCCGGTTACAATAATTACATCCAGCCTATCCCAGGATAATTTTTTCATCTCTTCTCTGGTAGTAGGTAAAAACATCTTTTATCTCCTTTATAACCCCAAAAAATTAAAAAGCCCAAGCAGTTTAGCAGACATAGATAAAATTGCAATAACAATAAATACTCTAATCCATTTATCTCCCTTACTCACCGCAAAATTACTCCCCAAATATGCACCAAGGGCATTCCCAATAGCTAAGGTTAATCCTAAAATCCAATCTACTTTGCCATGAATTATAAAAACTACTAAAGAAGAAGAAATATAAATAAGAACAATAAAAAGTTTCAAACTATTAATTTTTACCAAAGACATTCCCGTAATTAAAGCCAGGGCTGAGATAATAATAAATCCTACTCCGGCTTGAATAAATCCACCATATAAACCAACTCCAAAAAAAACAAAAATGGATACGACAAGACGAGCAGTGCTTAGATTTTCTCCTTCGATTTCTTTTAAAAATTTTTTCTCCGGACGGGTAAGAATTAATATCAGGACTACAATCATAATTACTGCTAAAATCTTTTGGAATAATTCTTCGGGAACGGATATGGCAAACCTTGCGCCTAGAAGAGAGCCGAAAACTGCCGGAATTGCTAAGATAATACCTAATTTTGGATAGAAAAAACCCTTTCTACGAAAATTACTTACACCTACAATATTCTGAACCATCAAGGCAATACGGTTGGTTCCATTTGCTACCGCTGCTGGCGATCCTAAAAAGATAAGCATCGGCAAAGTAAGCAAGGAACCTCCTCCTCCTAAAGTATTCATAAATCCTGCTACGACACCAGTTACCAAGATTAATCCCACGTTTAATATATCCATCAATATCTCCTTATTTTTTTTCTTTTTTAATGGTAAATATTTTTCAGTAAATTTCGGACATCATCTTCTACCCTTTTAATATTACTTTCCACAACATTTAAATGATAATATTGAAATACATCTAAATCTTTTAAACCCGTTCCGGTTAACATCATAACAACTGTTGCACCCTTTTCAATCTTTCCTGCTTTAAATAATTTTTTAACCGCATAAAGACTTGTAGCAGAAGCTGGTTCAACAAAATAACCAACTTCTCCAAGCTTCTTTTGAGAAACAAATATTTCTTCTTCTGATACACTTTCAGCAAGCCAATTATATTTTTTCGCTTTATGGATAATTTCATCTCCGCCCATGGGATTACCAGTAGTAATAGCTTCGGCAATAGTATGAAAATTTAAAAATGGCACAACATGCTCTTCCCCTTGTTTGATAGCAGTTACAATCGGGCTATTATTTTTAGCTTGGACAACTATCATCTTTGGCAATTTATTAGTTATTCCCGCTTCTTTCAGTTCTCGGTACCCCTTAAATAAACCTCTAATATGTCCGCAAGCAGATGTGGGAACTGCAATGTAATCCGGCACCTTATTTTTCATTTGTTCAAACATTTCAAAAGCTGTTAATTTATACCCTTCGACTCTAATTGGTCCATTTCCTGAAACAATTCTTAATTTAAGTTTTTTGGCAAAACTTAATATATGCTTCTTCATCATGGAATAATCTTCAGCTTTAACTTTTATAATGGTTGCACCGTGAATGGACATTGCCATAATCTTCTCTTTTGGGGTAAATTCTGGAACAAACACTACTACTTTAATACCTGCTTTCGCACCATAAGCAGCAATTGAATTTCCCATATTACCCGAGGAAATAGTAGCTGTTACCTTTTCACCCATTTTTTTTGCCATAAAAATACAAGTCAAAGATCCCCTGTCCTTAAAACTCCATGTGGGATTTTGGGTTTCGTTTTTGAGTAATAAATTAGTAATTCCGGTGAATTCTCGTAATCTTTGATCAGCTTGAATCAAGGAAGTATTTCCTTCACCTAAATGAAAATCTTCACTCATCTGAGTAAAAGGAAGAAAGTCAGCAAATCTTTGCCATATATATTCCCCCGATTTAATCTTTGTTTTTTCCAGGTTGGGAATAAATACTTCTAAGGATTCGCCATTATCAGCAAATTCTTCAATCCTCTCAAATGGGTATTCGATACCGGAAATTGTGGAGATTAGTTTTGGATACGATTTCATAGTACTTTCGGAATTTCCCTCAATTATTGATAAATACAATTTTTCATTCCCCTTTCTTTTTCTATTTCCTGTCTCTTATATTTCCTTGTGCTCCTTCTATTTTTTATTAAAGAGAAAAACATGATAACCCTCCTATAATATTTTTTCGAGATTTTAGAGGCAGGTAACGGGAATCCAGTATTTTTTTATAACACAGGACGCCCATTATTATCCACGATAAGGCATCATCATATTCACAAAATATCATTTCAATCTCAATAAATAACCATTATTTTTTAACCAATCTTTATGTTCTTTATATTCCTTGTCCAAGCTTCCCACTTTATTCCAAAATACTTTTGAATGATTTTTCACTTCAAGATGTACAAGCTCATGAATAACAACAGAATCTATGATAGTTAAAGGAGCCATAATTAATCTCCAGGCAAAACTTAGATTTCCCTGGTGAGAGCAAGAACCCCATCTCTTTTGTGCATTGGTAATATTTATTTTATTATATTTGAATCCTCTTTTTTGTGCATACCATCTGACTCTTTGAGATATTTTTTCATATGCTCTTCTCTTATACCAAATGATAAAAATATTCTTCGCGTATGATAAATATTTTTTTGAAAGCAAAAATTCGTCTTTAAAATCCAGCAAAATTTCTGGATTATCCATTAATTTTAAATGGTAATAATTCCCCAGATAAAGAAATCTTTCTCCATCAACAAATTCTTTTTTATTAAATTTTAAATTCCTTAGTTGGACTTCTTTTTGCGTTTTCTGTAATCGGTCTTTATATTTTAAAATAACTTTATTTATATTTTCTTCGCTGGTATTAAAAGGCGCTCTTACTATTAATGCGGCATCACTATTTATATACATAGCAATGCTCTTTCTCTTCGAACGTATTATCTTTTCAATTTTTATAATTCTACCCTCTATAATCTATAATAAATGTGTCAAGAGGCAGAGCAAAAAACTGTCTCTTGACACATTTATTTTTTATTTTTAAGTTTGTTTTATATTTATTTTATCTTCCCGATTTTAATATAATAATCTACTAGTTTATTAATTAAGTTTTTACCCTTTGGAGTAACCCGAAATTTTTTAATCCAGCCAATTCCTATCCCCGGGATTATTTTTTCCTTCTGGGTATCGATTGCTCCCAACCATTTTAAATATGACAATATAACTCTATCTATCATTATAGTTAAGTGACCCACCGCTTTCTCAGGAGATTCCATATTTTCTATCGTTGAAGCATAAAGCTGGTTTATAAGTTCTTCTGTTTCAATATTTTTATTTACTTCATACTTATGAAAATAATAAAGGATATCAATAAATATTTTTTGATATTCTTTTGCGTATATTGCTATAAAATCTCTTATCTGAAGTTTTGTCCAATTCACTTTTTCTACCCAGGTAAAAAATAATTCAAATAGTTTTTCTCCATAAGATTTCTCGCTAAATTTTTTAAAATGACGGGCATTTATCTGCACCCAGCCTTTTTTATCTATATAGATAAATTTTGCCGCTCGGGATAAAAAATCTATAAAGCAGATATAGCTTTTAAAAGGCTCTTCTCCTCTTTTTTCTTCTTTACCAAATAAATTAAAAATATCTTCATTTATAAAGTTTTCCTCTATTAATTTCAGATGTTTAAAAGGAATCCATCTGTTCTTTAAAGTAACTTTTACGCGATTTTTTGTAAAATAATTAACAAAAGTTTCTAAATCTTTTACTAAAGGAGTATCCTTCATGTTTAAACCGGTTAAATCAATATATTTTTCCTTCATTCCACAAGATACGGGGGTTATAGTTATTGAAATAGAGTAATCTTTTCTGGGATTACCTAATCTTTTTCTTTCTTCCAAAATTGCTTCCCAGGGAGTTTTGTATTCGAGTTCTTCCTGAGGCTGGTGGAGCCATCTTTCCTGGCATTTTTTAACTGCTTTATTTAATTCATCCTGATTGGAAAAATTACCCGGGTTAACCTCAGACTGGACATAAAACATCAAATCCTGGGTAAGTTCCTTTTCCTTTGGACCTATGTTTTGTTCATGAATTTCCTCGGGAGATTTTCCGCTAAACTCATCCCGAGAAGAAAGATTCCAAAAATTCATAAAAAGCTGTTGAAATTCTATCAATTCATCATTAGAGGAAAAATCAAATTTCCCCGACAACTCTCTCATTAGCGGAGAAGGGTCAGTAATTCTATTTATCTTTTTTCTAAGATTCTTAATAGAAGGTGCTTTTTTGCCCAAATACTTTTTTAAAAAATGCTTTAGTTTTTTTTCCACAGATTCCAGATTGTTTTCCTCTTTAGGGGTACCCCTGAATTTATGAAAAAGTTCTTTCTCTACCATTAAAGGGGTAACTATGCGGGCAATATCGGGAGAACTATTCTTCCACAATCTTTTTAATATATAGGATGATTCTTTAGGGTAGGTTAGGTTTACAATAGACAAGGCGTAATCTGCCTCGTAAGGTAAAATACGGCCTACAATATAATCTCCTTCTTTTAGTTTATGGGTAGCTCGATTTTCTCTTACTTTATATTCTTTCCCAGAAGTTAGGTCTTTGGCTATAAAATAAAAACCAACTACAACTTTGCTAATGGTAAAGGCGCTGAAAATATTGCCCTTAAATCCTAAAAAAATCTTTTGATCGTGTTTATTGTAATCAGATAAATTTTTAGATAAAAAAACTTCTAAGGGGGTCATTTCGTAATATTGAGAAATATAGGAGAACATAAAATGATCTGCAAATCTTAGGTCTGCCCAATTTTTATCGTCAAAAGTTCTATAATGCTTCTCAGGAGTAAGAGTAAAAAACCTTTCTCTTTCATTAAT
This sequence comes from Atribacteria bacterium SCGC AAA255-G05, assembly GCA_000405605.1. Taxonomy (GTDB): domain Bacteria; phylum Atribacterota; class Phoenicimicrobiia; order Phoenicimicrobiales; family Phoenicimicrobiaceae; genus Sediminicultor. Next base: position 4,680 of record ASPA01000030.1, on the reverse strand, counting down.
TAATTCTTTATATAAGCGAGGATCATTTTCGCAAAATTCTATAATATCGGTGGTGAATTCATTAACTCTGGTAGCAGGTTTCATAATAACTTACCTACCTTTTCTAATTTTTATTCTTTATTTGTAGTGTATGTGGTTTACAATTAAAAAATAATTTATAGTTTAAGGATAATCTAAGACATTAGGATAGTCAAGCGGATTTCTTTTTAAGCTTTTTCATATTCTTCTGATAGATTTGCTATAAGTTCTTTAACTGAAATAATCTTATCCGCGCGATAAGCATTGCTTCCTGCAAAAGCAAATCCATCTTCAAGTTTTCCTTGTTGGGCATTAGTGAGAGCAAGAGCGATACAGTAAGGCGCTTTCTTAAAATTACAAGTCTTTAAACATTTCCAGGAACATTTAAAAGGTTTTCTAATCCCGGATGAAACCTCTTCCAGGAATTTGTTCTTTACTGCCCTTCCCGGTAATCCAACCGGACTATCAATTATCATTAAGTCATCTTTTTTACATTTTAAATAAGTCTCTTTGAATTTTATAGAAGCATCGCACTCATAAGTGGTAACAAATCTGGTAGCCATCTGTACTCCCTGAGCTCCCAGCTTAATATATTTGTAAATATCTGCACCGGTATATATACCGCCTGCGGCAATTATTGGAATGCCCTTATCAAATTCATCTTCGTAAGGTTTTATCACGGAAATCACTTCAGGCAAAATTTTCTCTAAAGTAAAATCCGGATTATTAATCTGTTCTTTTTTAAAACCCAGGTGTCCGCCGGCTAATGGTCCTTCAACAACGACAGCATCAGGCACGTGATTATAATTTTTTTTCCAGTATTGAAATATAATTTTTGCAGCACGGGAAGATGATACAATAGGAACAATCTTAGTTTTAACTTTTTTTAATTTATCGGGAACCAGCATTTGAAGACCTTTTAAGGGCAAACCTGCTCCAAGAAATATTAAATCTGCCTTTTCCTCTACTACAATCTTGACCATATCATAAAAATCCGAAAGAGCAACCATTATATTTACCCCTATAATACCCCTGGTCATCTCCTTTGCTTTTCTTATTACTTTACGTAAAGCCCTTTTATTTGCTTCAGTAAAATTTTTAGCGGCGTCAGGTTCAAGCATGCCTATCCCGGCAGTCCCGATAACTCCTATGCCCCCTGCATTTGCCACGGCAGACGCTAAACCTGATAAAGAGATTCCCACAGCCATCCCCCCCTGAATAATGGGAATTTTCGCTTCTAAGTTACCTATTTTTAACTTGGGAATTTTTTTGAAATTCATCTGTATTACTCCTTTGCAGATAATGATTTAATAAAATCAATACCGCATTCTTTACCAATAATATTCTCCTTAAAATCGATAATTATTCTTTTCTTTCATAGAGTACCCCACTAAAGTTTACAATAACCTAAATTAATTTACTTTTCTCTAAAATTATTTTTTCCGCTTCCAAAAATATTTCCTCAACTATTTCCTTGCAGGTTTGTTCTTTTTTTACCAGACCGGCTGACTGCCCGGCCATTATCGAACCATAATCCATATCTCCTTCTCGAGCTGCTCGACAAAGCGAACCTGCTCCTAGTTCTTCATATTCTCCTAAAGATGCATTTCTTTTTTCCAGCTGCTGGAAATCCCTTGCCAACCTATTTTTTATTATCCTAACCGGGTGACCGGTCGGCCTTCCGGTAACTATTGTGCTGGTATCTCTGGCTGTAAGTATCTTTTGTTTATAGTTCTTATGAACATTACATTCTCGGGCTACCAGAAATCTTGTACCCATTTGAAACCCTGAAGCCCCTAACATCCAGGCAGCTGCCAGTCCGCGGCCATCGGCAATTCCGCCGGCAGCTAAAACAGGAATATTTATCGCATCTACTACCTGGGGAATAAGGGACATGGTCGTTAATTCTCCCACATGCCCTCCGGCTTCACCGCCTTCTGCAATCACTGCATCTGCCCCGGTTCTCTCCATTCGTACGGCCAGAGCAACCGAAGGAATTACCGGTAATACTAAAATATTATTTTCTTTCCACATTTCTATATATTTACCAGGGTTGCCGGCTCCGGTAATTATTACCTTTACGCCTTCTTGAATAGCTATGCGGGCAATTTCATCAGCATTGGGATTTAAGAGCATAATATTAAGTCCGAAAGGTTTTTCAGTTAGCCTCTTTGTTTTACGAATCTCTTCTTTAACCCATTCACCCGGAGCATAACCCGCTGCAACAACTCCAAGAGCACCGGCATTGGATACTGCAGCGGCAAGTTCAGCATCGGCGATCCAGGCCATCCCTCCCTGAATAAGCGGGTATTTTATTCCTAAAAGTTCACATATAATAGACTTAAACATTAATGCATCTCCTTATAAAGTTTCTCCTACTCTATGAATAGCTAATTTATTTGTTAACTACTATTATGACCTATTATTAAAAGCAAGTATACAGAACAATATATTTTTTGTCAATTTTTTAGAAAGATTTTAGGGGGGATGGCCAGTCCTCCCCCCTAAATTAGAGAGGGTACTTGCAATCCGTTTTCCAATTCTTTCTCCCGGGTTTTTCGGGCATTAGCGTAGGCTCGAAAAATATGATGGACCATTACACCTCTCTGCTTACTAAATTAATTAATTTGCCAATCCCTTCAATTTCAATTTCAAACGTATCTCCAAGCCTTAAAAATACAGCAGGATTCCGGGCAAAACCAACACCGCTTGGTGTGCCGGTTAAAATCACCGTACCGGGATAAAGCGTAAAGTTTTTAGAACAATAACTCAATAATTCTTTCGTGCTAAATATGAGATCAGAAGTATTCGAATCCTGCATGATCTTACCATTTAATCGAGACATTATACGGCAATGATCGGGTTCTGCAAGCTCGGTTTCAATCCAGGGACCCAAGGGGCAAAATGTATCAAAAGATTTGCCTCTGGCCCACTGTTGATCCAGGCGAATCTGGCAGTCCCTTGCCGAAACATCATTAGCACAGGTATAACCAAAAATATAATCTTCTGCTTCTTCTATCTCTACATTTTTAGCCCTTTTACCGATTACAATAGTAAGTTCAGCTTCGTAATCAACTTCATCAGGCGCCATTTGCGGAATGATAATCTTATCTTCCGGTCCGATAAGGCTAGATGTAGCTTTTAAGAAAATGACCGGTTTTTTCGGATAACCATGACCACTTTCCTCGGCATGTTTTTTGTAATTAAGCCCAATAGCAATGATATTCGGGGGATTTACCGGGGCAAGCAATTTTACCTCTTCCCTTTTTATCGGTTCTGTTATTAATTTTAAATCTCCAAAAACATCTCCTTCAATCGGGAAAATCTGCTCATCTTCAAGTTTTCCGTAAAACACTTTACCATTTTTCTGATATCTCACTATTTTCATGATTATCTCCTTTTAATTTATTTAAATCTATTATTTCTGCTTTATTTAGCGTTTGTTTCTACTTACATATTTTAGAGTGATGTCTTTGACTATTCTTCAGCAGGATTTGTAATTATATTTTTATCTCGGTTCCTACATTACAGAAAAAGAAACGATTCCCAAATTCTTGAAATAATCGCATTGAGGTTTCCAATCCGGTACAATGAGAAACACCAATCTTTTCTATATCAAATTGTTTTAAAGCTTGGATGGTTTTTTCTATTGTTTCCTTGCTCGCGGGACCTAAATGAGTGCCACCGATGATTGCACGGATATGACTTTGCCCGGTTTTATCAATAATGTGATTAATGATATTTATCATGCCTGAATGTGAGCATCCCAAAATAATAACGAGACCTTTTTCAGTAGTTGCAACCAATGTTTGGTCATCAAAAATAAGGTCCTGGGTATAACCTTCACTGGTTTTGAGCAATAACTTTTTACTGCCTTTTTCATATTCAGTCAAACGGGGAATTTCTCCGCTTAACATCAAACCCGGTGCAATCTCCCTAAAACTGGTATTAAATTTAAATTGAGCTCCTCTGCTTTCTAATATTTCCCGGCGGAAAGGAATTCCGATATTTCTTTCTTTTCCTTCATCCACTACATAACTGTTTTTAAAAAGATCCGGATGTGAATATACATTGACTTTCCCTGTTTGTTCTAAAACAGTGAAAAGACCTCCGGTATGATCATAATGATGGTGGCTAATAATAATCCCTTGAATGGTTGATAAATCTTTATTAAGATAGCGGGCATTATTAATAATCCCCAGCCCTTGACCCGTATCAAAAAGAAAATTTCCTTGATCACTCTCGATATAGACTGCCCAACCATGCTCAGCTATTGCACCGGCATTACTAAATACACAATTTTCACATAGAACTGTCGCCTTTCCTTTCATTTCTAACCTCCTTTTTTTACTTAGTACATTCTTTCAATTGATTTTATCAGGTTAAAAAACAGATTATTCACCGGCGTTAGAATATTAAACTGTTCCCCCAATAAACATAATTTACCTGAAAGCATCTCCACCTCTGTTTTTCTTTTAGCTTCTATGTCTTGCAGCATTGAGGTCTTTCCGTCCGGAGAGAAATCCATTAACATATTAAATGCTTTATCAATATCTTCTTCGGACAAATTGATATTGAGTGACTTTGATATTTCAATAGCCTCCCTCATCGCTGCCTTCACTAATTTTTGAGCATATGAAATCTTTTGAATTGCTCTATAGG
>ASPA01000029.1:20000-24201 GCA_000405605.1 Atribacteria bacterium SCGC AAA255-G05 | reverse complement strand
ATTCTTTACAAACAGATATTTTAGTTATTTTATCTGGTTGCAAAAAATCTTTTTTTTCATTATTTTTAAGGGCATTTTTCATAAATTGAGCCCAAATCGGAGCAGCGACTACACCACCAGTCATTTTATTCCCTAAAGGTTTTCTATCATCATTTCCAATATAAACTGCAGTAACCAAATCCGGAGTAAATCCAATAAACCAGGCGTCAACAAAATCATTGGTTGTTCCCGTTTTTCCGGCTGCTGGCCTACCTATCTTAGCGTTCCACCCAGTCCCTCTGGTGATTATTCCCTCCATCATATTAATAAGTACATAACAAGTCTCTTCTTTAAATACTTTATTTTTTTGAGTAATATTCTCTTTTATAATTTCATTTTTATTATCTTCTATTCGAATTATGGATACAGGGTCAATTCTTACNCCCAAATTGGCAATGGTAGCATAAGCGGAAGCAATTTCCAAAGGGGTTGTCTCTGAAGTGCCCAAAGCTAAAGAAAGATCTGAGCGAAGTTCACTGGTTATTCCTGCTTTATGAGAATAATTTATAACTTTTTTTATTCCTACTTGCTCTAATAATTTTACTCCTACTACATTTATAGATTGTTCAAACGCTTCTCTGAGAGTTACTGGTCCATTAAACTCTTTTTCGTAATTTTCAGGAGACCATCCATTTTCAAAAGTAACCGGAGAATCTTCTATAATATTACTGGGAGTAAATCCATTATCTAAGGCAGTAAGATAAATAAAAGGCTTAAAAGCTGAACCAGGTTGGCGGTAAGCTTGAGTTGCTCTATTAAATTTACTTTCTCCAAAATCTTTTCCTCCCACCATTGCTTTAATATGACCGGTCTGAGGTTCAATGGCTATTATTGCTCCTTCATGTCCGGATTCTTGAAGTGCTTTTTCAGCAAAATATTGCATCTCTAAATCTAAGGTGGTATAAATTTTTAATCCACCTTTATAAACTACATTAGCTCCATATTCTTCTAAAAGTTGAGAAAGAATAAAAGTGGAAAAATAGGGAGCTGTAAAATTATCTCTTTTATTATTATAATTAAGTTCCAGGGAGCTTTGTTTGGCTTTTTCCATATCCTCTTTAGATATGTAACCCAATTCAAACATTCTGTTTAATATTATATTTCTTCTTTTTAAGGAAACTTCTTGATTAATAATTGGTGAGTAATAAGAAGGTCCACGGGGGATTCCTGCGAGTAATGCGCATTCTGCAAGGTTTAAATCCTGTACATTTTTATTAAAATACATTTTAGCAGCAGATTGTACTCCATAGGCACCATGTCCAAAGTATATTTCATTTAAATACATTTCTAAAATTTCATCTTTGGTGAAAGATCGTTCTATTTGTAAGGCTAATAACATATCTTTTAATTTTCTATTCAAGCTAATTTCTCGAGTAAGAAAAGTGTTTATAGCCAATTGTTGGGTTATTGTACTGCCTCCTTGAGGTTTGTTATCTTTACTGGACAATAAAATCAAATTTTTAAAATTTTCCCATTGAGCACGTATAATTCCCCGTAAACTTATCCCCTTATGTTTATAAAAATCTGAATCCTCAATAGCAATAGTGGCATTAATTAAATTCGAAGGAATTTTAAATAAAAGAACTGGATTTCTATTTTCCTGATAAAATTCGGTGATAATTTTACCATTAATATCATATACTTTGCTGTTTATAGCATCTAAAAATTTGTTTCCTTGAACCATTTCTGATATTTTTTGATTATTAAGGGTAGCTAAAGCGATAAAAGTAATAGCAAATGTCAGGGCAAAAATTAGAATTATCAATAATATTTTTTTGGATGAAGAAATATAGTAAGATTTCTTTGGTTTATTTTTAACTGACAAAGCAAAACTCCTTTTTTCGTATATCGTATTGCGTATTGTGTTAAACTAAAAGCTTAAAGCGAAAAACTAAAAACCATAATTCAAAATTCAAAACCTCTTTCTTCGTTTTTAGTTTTGAGTTATAGTTTTGCGTTTTTCGTTCTACGTTCTACGCTTCTGAATAATATTATATCACAAAATTATACAAAAATTAGTAAAGTGATTTTACTTGAACCTTTTAATAGCATTAAATCTATGTTATAATTTCAAAAATTAGATATGTTTATTATTGGGATATTTTAATATGAGTAAGCTTAATTATCTGGTTCGTGCAGCCATGATCGCAGCGATTTACGTGATTCTTAATATTATATTTGCTCCGATAAGTTATGGCCCTATTCAAGTGAGAATTGCTGAAGCCTTAGTAATCCTTCCTTTTATTGACTCATCAGCTATAATTGGATTATTTTTAGGTTGTATTTTGGCAAATATTTACGGGGGATTAGGGATGGTAGATATAATTGGGGGAAGTCTCTGTACTTTAATTGCTGCATATATAACTTACAAAGTAAAAAAACCTAAATTAGCACCCCTCCCCCCTGTATTGATAAATGCATTTGGGGTGAGTATTTATTTACATTTACTTTTCGACTTACCTTATTGGATAACTGTATTGTATATTGGTATAGGGGAAGTCATTGCTTGTTATGTCCTGGGTTATCCCTTATTAATTTTATTAATTAAGAACAAAAAGAGGTTAGGGCTGGAATAACGAACAAAAAATAAGGGAATGAATTTTAATAAAAAATATTTAAAGTTTTTATGTTATGAAGCGGGGTAATTTGTTATGGATATTAAAGAAGAACTAAGGATAATTAAAAGAGGCACAGAAGAAATAATCTCCGAAGAAGAATTGATAAAAAAAATTGAAAAATCAAGAAAAGAAAAAAGACCTCTTCGGGTTAAGCAAGGATTTGATCCTAATGCGCCGGATATACATTTGGGACATACGGTAGGTCTGCGAAAAATGAGACAATTTCAAGACCTGGGACATGATATTTATTTTTTGATTGGCGATTTTACCGGAATGATAGGCGATCCAAGCGGTAAATCAGTAACCAGAAAACAGTTGACTGAAGAAGAAGTCAAAAAGAATGCAGAGACTTATAGGAAACAAGTTTTTAAAATATTAAATCCGGAAAAAACCAAAGTAGTATTCAATAGTCATTGGTTGGGGAAGCTTTCTTTCTCGGAAGTTCTAAAAATATGTTCCAAATTTACAGTTGCCCGTATGTTAGAAAGAGATGATTTTTCAAATAGGTACAAAGAAGGTAAACCAATAGGTATGCACGAATTTATGTACCCTTTAATGCAGGGCTATGACTCTGTCGCTATACAGGCAGACATTGAATTAGGAGGTACAGATCAGAAATTTAATCTATTAGTAGGTAGAGATATTCAAAGGGAATTCAATCAGGAACCGCAAGTTATTATCACCCTGCCTCTTCTTGAGGGAACAGATGGAGTAGAAAAAATGAGTAAAAGCTTAAACAATTATATTGGAATTAATGAATCTCCTCAAGAAATGTATGGCAAAACTATGTCTGTCCCTGATAATTTTATCACTAGATATTTTGAATTGGTAACCGATGTTTCTTTGGATGAAATCAATAAGATAAAAATAGGCTTAGAAAGTAATGATTTACATCCTAGGGATGTGAAAAAGAGATTAGCCAGAGAAATTGTTAAACTTTATCACGGACAGAGTGCTGCAATTATGGCAGAAGAAGAATTTGAAAAGGTGTTTAAGAATAAACTTTTTCCGGAAGAAATAAAAGAATTTATTTTAAAGGAAGATGATTTAAAAGAAGGAAAAATATGGCTTATTAAGCTTGTTGCCTTATCTGGTGTAGTAGATAGTAAAAGTGAAGCCCGTAGATTGGTTGAGCAGGGTGGAGTAAGAATTAACGGAGAAAAGGCAAGTGATCCCAATCTTGACTTGACTGTCGAAGAAGGTATGATTTTAAAAATCGGGAGACTAAATTTTATTAAGTTAGTTATTAAATAATATAATAGTATCAAGTATCGAGTATATAGTATATAGTAAAGAAAAAACTTAAAGCAAAAACCGCAAAACGTAAAATAAAATCCAGTATTCAGAATTCAAGAATCAGAAGAGAGAAATGAATGTCATTGTGAGTGACCAGAGGGAGCGCGGTAATCCCCTATTCCTACCAGTTATATCATATACGCTATACTAATTTTTTCTGCCTCCTTTTTCTATTTTCTTAACTAGCTAACCAGGTAACTAACTAATCCTTAACGAGATACGATTCACGAGATACGAGATACGAATCT
>ASPA01000029.1:0-17500 GCA_000405605.1 Atribacteria bacterium SCGC AAA255-G05 | reverse complement strand
GTGGTTAACTGCGATAATCCTTGGGGAGCCGTAAGCAGGCTTTGATCCAGGGGTGCCCGAATGGGGAAACCTACCATAGCAAACCTATGGTATCCTTACCTGAATAAAATAGGGTAAGGAGGCGAAACGGGGGGAACTGAAACATCTAATTACCCCCAGGAAGAGAAAGTAATAACGATTCCCCAAGTAGCGGTGAGCGAAAAGGGAAGAGCCTAAACGGTAAGGGCGTGATAGTCGGTAGACGTTGCTCTTGCCGGGTCGTGGGACCTGATATGATTCTACTACCGTAGAATTAAAAGAGTTAACAAGTCTTTTTCTAGCCGAAATGACATTGGAAAAGTCTACCCTAGATGGTGATAGTCCAGTAGGCGAAAGGGAAAGGCCTCTTTTTTCAGGCACCCGAGTATCATGGGATAAGGGAAGCCCTGTGAGAATTTAGGAGGACCACCTCCTAAGGCTAAATACTAACTGGTGACCGATAGTGAACTAGTACCGTGAGGGAAAGGTGAAAAGTACCCCGGAAGGGGAGTGAAATAGTACCTGAAACCGTATACCTACAAGCAGTGGGAGCACTATTTTTTGAGATTTATCTCAAAGAAGTGTGACCGCGTGCCTTTTGTAAAATGAGCCGGCGAGTTACGATACCTAGCAAGGTTAAGCAGCATCTGCTGCGGAGCCGCAGCGAAAGCGAGTCTGAATAGGGCGATTTAGTTAGGTGGCGTAGACCCGAAACCGAGTGATCTAACCATGGCCAGGGTGAAACAGGTCTGATCGCCTGTGGAGGCCCGAACCCACTTATGTTGAAAAATGAGGGGATGAGCTGTGGTTAGGGGCGAAAGACCAATCAAACTCGGAGATAGCTGGTTCTCCTCGAAATAGCTTTAGGGCTAGCCTCAAATGTTTGCCTATGGAGGTAGAGCACTGAATGGACTAAGGGCCCCACCAGGTTACTGAACCCAATCAAACTCCGAATGCCATAGGTTTATAGTTTGGGAGTCAGACTGCGGGGGATAAGCTTCGTAGTCAAAAGGGAAACAGCCCAGACCAGCAGCTAAGGTCCCCAAGTGCAAGCTAAGTGTGAAAGGAAGTGGAATTACAAAGACAGCCAGGATGTTGGCTCAGAGGCAGCCATCATTTAAAAAGTGCGTAACAGCTTACTGGTCAAGTGATTCTGCACCGAAAATGTACGGGGCTAAAGTTTGCCACCGAAGCTCTGGATCCAGAATTTATTCTGGGTGGTAGAGGAGCGTTCCTTTATGGGATGAAGGGTAACCGTAAGGATGCCTGGACTAAAAGGAAGTGAGAATGCCGGCATTAGTAACGATAAGGAGAGTGAGAATCTCTCCCGCCGAAAACCTAAGGTTTCCTGGGGAAGGTAAATCCGCCCAGGGTTAGTCGGAACCTAAGCTGAGGCCGAAAGGCGTAGGCGATGGACAACCGGTCAACATTCCGGTACTACCAGATTATCGCTTTAAGTGATGGGGGGACGCAGGAAGGTAGGTCAGCACGATAAAAGTTACGTGTCTAAGCCTGATGTGGGAAGAGATAGGAAAATCCGTCTCTTATTAAAACCCTAAGAGGTGATAGGGAGCTACTATGGTAGCGAACTGATTGATCCTACACTGCCAAGAAAAGCCTCTAAACAAGATAAACTGGTATCCGTACTAAAACCGACACAGGTAGGTAGGTAGAGAATACCAAGGCGCTCGAGATAACCCTCGTTAAGGAACTCGGCAAAATGACTCCGTAACTTCGGGAGAAGGAGTGCCCCGGTAGGGTGACCCAATTTACTTGGTTAGCCTGAAGGGGTTGCAAAGAAACGGCCCAAGCGACTGTTTACTAAAAACACAGGTCTCTGCTAAATCGAAAGATGATGTATAGGGACTGACGCCTGCCCGGTGCTGGAAGGTTAAGGAAGGGGGTTACTCCTCACTTGTGAGGGGGAAGCTCTTGACCGAAGCCCCAGTAAACGGCGGCCGTAACTATAACGGTCCTAAGGTAGCGAAATTCCTTGTCGGGTAAGTTCCGACCCGCACGAATGGCGTAACGATTTGGGCACTGTCTCAACGAGGGACTCGGTGAAGTTGTAGTGTAAGTGAAGATGCTTACTACCCGCGACAGGACGGAAAGACCCCGTGAACCTTTACTGTAGCCTGATATTGAATTTTAGCATATCCTGTGTAGGATAGGTGGTAGGCTGTGAAAGAGGGGCGTTAGCCTCTCCGGAGCCAACCTTGAAATACCACCCTTGATATGTTTGGATTCTAACCTTTCGCCGTTATCCGGCAAAGGGACAGTATTTGGTAGGCAGTTTGACTGGGGCGGTCACCTCCTAAAGAGTAACGGAGGTGTCCCAAGGTCTCCTCAGTGTGGTTGGAAATCACACCTAAGAGTGTAAGGGCATAAGGAGGCTTAACTGCGAGAGAGACATCTCGAGCAGATGCGAAAGCAGGGCCTAGTGATCCGGCGGTAACTAGTGGATGTGCCGTCGCTTAACGGATAAAAGGTACTCCGGGGATAACAGGCTTATCTCCCCCAAGAGTCCATATCGACGGGGAGGTTTGGCACCTCGATGTCGGCTCGTCGCATCCTGGGGCTGAAGCAGGTCCCAAGGGTTTGGCTGTTCGCCAATTAAAGCGGTACGCGAGCTGGGTTTAGAACGTCGTGAGACAGTTCGGTCCCTATCCGTCGTGGGCGTAGGATACTTGAAGAGGGTCTGCCTCTAGTACGAGAGGACCGAGGTGGACGAACCTCTAGTGTACCAGTTGTCCTGCTCAGGGCATTGCTGGGTAGCTATGTTCGGTCGGGATAAACGCTGAAAGCATCTAAGCGTGAAACCCACCTCAAGATTAGGTATCCCATCTGGATTTATCCAGAGAGAGACCCCGGGTAGACTACCCGGTTGATAGGTCAGAAGTGTAAGGGCAGTAATGTCTTTAGCTAACTGATACTAATAGGTCAAGGACTTGATCGTTATATACCTTATACATCTCTATAATTTTCCCGGTGGTAATGGCGGAGGGGTCACACCTGTTCCCATCCCGAACACAGTAGTTAAGCCCTCCTGCGCCGATGGTACTGCAGTTTTTCTGTGGGAGAGTAGGACGCTGCCGGGATTTTTTATTTTCTGGATTTTATTGGATAATTTTAAAAATAGCGTATAGCGGATAGTGTAAGCAGAGAAAGTTGCAAGTTTGCAAGTAATTAACCGATTAGCCAATTCACCAATTGACCGATTAAGTTATTTGTTAGTGTATCGTATCTCGCAAAGAAAATAGTAATGTATAATAATATGTAGGGGCAAGATGCATCGTACCCACAAGAAAGCTATTAAGATAACCTAATGTAGAGAAATCTACCCCCTTGTACGATAAATTAAATAAAAAATATTAAGTTTTTAATTATGGTTTTTAGTTTTTCGTTTTACATTTTTCGTTTAATTCGCATAATCATTTGTTGATTTAAAACTATACGCTAAACGCTACCCGCTATACGCTAATTCTATACTAACGACTATTCATTATTCACTAACGACTAGTCAATTGGTCAATCGGTCAATCGGTGAATTGGTAAATTGGAGAATTAATTTATTGGAGAATTAATTTATGGAAACATTAGTGCAAAAATTATGTGTTTGGATGGAAGATAAAGTAATTGAAGCAAAGGCCAAAGGCATAGTATTTGGATTAAGCGGGGGATTAGATTCTGCTGTAGTAGCAGCCTTAAGCATAAGAATATTTCCCCAAAATACCTTAGCCATAATTATCCCTTGCCACAGTCTTGAAGCCGATATTAACGATGCCCTAGACTTTATTAATAAATTTAATATTCCTTATAAAATAATTAATCTATCAAAAGTATATGATTCGCTCATTCATTTGTTAAAGGATAAAGAAAAAGAAGAAAGTTTCAAATTAGCAGAAGCAAATATAAAATCCCGATTAAGAATGACAACTTTGTACTATTTTGCTAATGAGTTAAATTATTTAGTGGTAGGAACTGGGAACAAAAGTGAGTTAATGATAGGATATTTTACTAAATATGGTGATGGCGGAGTAGATATTTTACCTTTAGGTAATTTAGTAAAGAGTCAGGTTAGAGAATTAGCAAAATATTTAGGTATTCCCAAAAAAATTATAAACAAACCTCCTTCTGCAGGCCTCTGGGAAGGTCAAACCGATGAAAAAGAAATTGGTATAAGTTATGAGCAACTAGATAAGTATTTAAGAACAGGAAGATCAAGCAACAAAATAATAGAAAAAAAGATTCAAGACAAAATAACTAAAGGTGCGCATAAACGAACTACTCCTGAAAAACCTCCCTTTTAAATAAATAAATTTCATATTTTTTATCCCTCGTATTTTGAATTTTGTATTTTCTTAACTAAATACTAAATACTAATTTATTGAATCTGCTCTTTTAATATGCTAAAATTATTAAAAATTAACCACAGTTGAAGTTTTAATAATTTTATATTCAAGGAGAGATAAAATATGTCTGGACATTCGAAGTGGAATACCATCAAAAGAAAAAAAGGCAAAGCAGATGCACAAAGGGGAAAAATATTTACCAAAATAATTCGAGTGATAACTGTTGCTGCACGTTCGGGGGGAGGAGATCCCGAGGCTAACGTAAAATTAAAAACTGCAATTCAATTGGCAAAAGAAAACAATATGCCTAACGAAAATATTGAAAGAGCTATTAAACGAGGAACTGGTGGAGCCGATGGAGTTTCTTATGAAGAGCTATCATATGAAGGTTATGGACCGGGAGGGGTTGCAGTTTTAATAGAGGTTTTAACTGATAACAGAAATAGAACAGCCCCAGAGCTTAGAAAAATATTTTCTAAGAATGGCGGCAATTTAGGTGAAAACGGTTGTGTTGCCTGGATGTTTGACAAAAGAGGATATTTTATCTTTGAGAAAGTCAAAGTTAATGAAGACACTATTGTAGATTTAGCCCTTGAAGCAGAAGCCGAAGATGTAAAAAGTGACAATGAAAATATTGAAGTTATCACTCTACCTGAAAATTACGAGAAATTTAGCAATTTAATAAAAGAACAGAATATTGATTACTTGCTTAATGAAGTTACTTTAATTCCAAAAACTACTGTAGATTTGGAAGATAAAAAGGCAAGGCAAATGCTGAATTTAATGGAACAGTTAGAAGAACAAGATGATGTGCAGAAAGTTTATGCTAATTTTAATATTGCTGACGAAATTATGGAAGAAATATCTGCCAATGGGGATAACTCGTGATTATTTTAGGTATTGATCCCGGACTTAGCAATACCGGTTATGGTTTAATTCGATATGAGAAAAAGAAAATTGAATTAATTGATTACGGATGCGTATTAACTTACAAGAAAGATACTTTTAGTTTTAGGATAAAAGAAATATATTATAAGATAAAAGAACTTATAGAAAAATATAATCCTCATGAAGTTGTTATCGAGGAAATATTTTTTAATAAGAATGTTCGAAGTGCACTTACAGTTAGCAAGGTTCATGGTATGGTAGCTATAACCGTTGCTCTAATGGGATTAGAACTTTATGAATACACCCCGTTACAGATAAAACAAGCTACTGTGGGAAATGGGAGAGCGGAAAAACATCAAGTTCAATCTATGGTTAAAATCCTGCTCAATTTATCTGAAATTCCTCAGCCGGATCATGCTGCAGATGCTTTGGCAGCAGCAATTTGTCATGTGCATACTAAATATTAAATAAGTATTGCGTATCGCGTATTGCGTATCGCGTTAGGAAGATAGAAAACCAAAATCAGGAATCAAATCCGTTTATCGTTTCTCGTTAAAGATTGGTTAGTTGGTTAGTTAGTTACCTGGTTAGCTAGTTAAGGAAACAGAAAAACGGAGCCAGAAAAAATTAGTATCACGTATCGAGTATCGCGTTCAGATTTAAATGACAAAAAGAGAAAACCTGCAAATATTTAATTGTTACAAATTACTCATCACTTATCACTGTATTTTAACTGGTAAACCGATGAACTGGCTAACTGGGCAACTAATGAACCAGTTAACTATTATTACAGGAGGTTTAAATTTGATATCTTTTTTAGAAGGAATAGTTAATGCAGTTGGCGTGAATTATCTTATATTAAATACAAACGGCATAGGGTACCAAATTAATATCCCTGCTTATAATAATCTTTCCTTGAAAATCGGCGATAAGACTAAAATTTATACTTATTTATATTTAAGAGAAGACAAAATAACGCTTTATGGATTTTTAACTAAAGAAGAAGAAAATTTCTTCGAATTACTGATTAGCACACCGGGAGTTGGTCCAAAAGTAGGTTTAAACATTTTATCCAAAATGACTCCTGATGATTTTGGTAAAGCAATTCTCCAAGAAGATTTAGATTCAATTACGTCGATAGTAGGTATAGGGAATAAGTTAGCTAAAAAAATCGTGTTAGAATTAAAAGAAAAAATAAGTAAAATCACTTTTCTGGAAGCAGGTATAGAGAAAACCTTTAAATCTGAAAATATAAATGATGCTACAGATGCTCTTAAAGTGTTAGGCTATACTTACAAAAAAGCAAAATCCGCGGTGGAAAAAACCCAAGAAAAATTTAAAGGGCAATTAACAGTAGAAGAGTTAGTTCGAGAATCTCTGAAGATTATAGGATAATTATTAATTTTTATTTATTGTAATTTCTTATTTTAAAAATGTTTCATTTTTATATGTACCAATGGAGTAATAGATGGAATTTAAAGAAAAAGCTATTGATTTAGGATTAAGAAAAGAAGAACCGGATTTAGATATAAACTTAAGGCCTAAATTTTTTAAAGAATTTATTGGGCAGGAAAATATTAGAAAAAATTTTAATATATATATAAGTGCTGCCCGAAAAAGAGGAGAACCTATTGATCACATTCTTTTATACGGTCCCCCCGGTTTAGGCAAAACTACCTTAGCTTATATAATATCTAATGAGATGGGAGTCAATATTAAGATGACTTCCGGTCCGGTTATTGAAAGAGCAGGAGACTTAGCAGCTATAATTACTAATTTACAGGAAAATGATGTTTTATTTATTGATGAAATTCACCGGTTAAATCGAGCAGTAGAAGAAATATTATATCCCGCTATGGAAGATTATGAACTAGATATTCTGATCGGTAAAGGCCCAAGTGCCCGTTCTATACGTATAAGTTTGCCAAAATTTACTCTTATTGGGGCCACAACTCGTACAGGGCTAATTACTTCGCCCCTAAGAAGCCGCTTCGGAGTGATAACTCGAGTTGGGCTCAATTTATGAAAAATGCCCTTAAAAATAATGAAAAAAAAGATTTTTTGCAACCAGATAAAATAACTAAAATATCTGTTTGTAAAGAATCCGGGCTTTTACCTACTGATTCTTGTCCGGAAATATTAACAGTAACTTTTATAGAAGGCACAGAACCTACATCTTATTGCACAATTCATCAAAAATATTTTGAAATTCCAAAAGCAGAAGAATATCCGGAAATTAAGAAACCTTATTATGAAGAAATTGAAGAAATTAAGGAAAAACATGAAGAAAAACCCACAGAAACTGAAGAAGGGGAAACTCTTCAGTCTTTAATAGAAAAGCTTAGAGAAAAACATAAAAAATAAGATGAATGATTATTTCTTAAGATACGCAATTGTAACTCCAATCCCTCCTTCTTTTGTATCTCCAGTTCTAAATGATTTAATATAAGGAATTTTATCTAACATTTTTTTTACCTCGTCTCTCAAGATGCCCTTGCCTTTTCCATGAATTATGTACACCGGTGAGACTCCCAGCAGATAAGCGTCATCTAAATATTTTTCTAATACAGGCCGTGCCTCTTCAATGGTTAAATGGCGAATAGAAATCTCATTTCTAAAAGTTTTTATTTTGGATAAAGAAAAACTATCCCTTCCGCTTAAACCTCTATCAAAACCATTTCCAATATGACTATATTTTTCTGGTATCTTATCGAGTTTATCTATTTTTTCTATATCGAAAATTGAGATCAGCATTTTCATATTATCAATTTGGACCTTGCATTTTTCACTTTTGGCAGAAATAGAAAGTATTGTCCCTTGCTTGTTCAAACTCTTAACTAATACATAATCTCCTATTTCAATATTTTGCTAATTTTCGATGGTCTCTCCTTTTTGCTTCTTCAAGTAATTTCAAATAATTATCCAGTTCGGACTTTTTACCGAATGAGGTTCCGTAAATACGCTGCAACATTTTATTTTTTTCATTTCCCCTCCAATATGCACCGGCAATACTTAAAAGTTTAAAAGCTTTTAACTTCCCGGTAGAAGGAATGTGGGGCCCTCTACATAAATCGATAAAATCACCCTGCTGATACAAAGTAACCATATCATCTTCTATGTCTTTAATAAGTTCTATTTTATAATCTTCTTTTTGTTCTTTAAATAATTTTTTAGCCTCTTCTTTACTTACCTCTATTCTTTTTAAAGAGAAATTTTTGTCCACTACCTCTTTCATCTTTTTCTCAATAAGTACTATATCTTCCGGAGTAAAGGAACGGTCTAAATCAAAATCATAATAAAAACCATCTTTAATGGCAGGACCAATGGCTAATTTTGCCTGAGGAAATAATTCCTTCACCGCCTGAGCCATAATATGGGAGCTGCTATGATGATAAATTTCTTTGCCTTTGGGTGAAGCAAAAGTTATAATCTCAACCCGGTCATTATCCTCAAGGACATAATTTAAATCCTTCTCCACTCCATTTACTATACCGGCAATTGCCTCATTGCCTAATTTTTGACTTATTTTGACCGCAGCATCATACAAAGTAGCACCTTTATTTAATTTTATTTCCGAATCATCTAATAAAACAACTTTAATCTCTGACATAATATCTACCTCCTTACAATCAAATAAAAAAACTTCTTGCCCTGTATCAGAAAAGGACGAGAAGTTTAATTTAATAATCTCGCGGTTCCACCTTTTTTAGCTAAAGTTAATATATTAAAAATTAACTCAAACCCGCTTAACAATATTTTATCGGATATTGTCCGCCTAATTCTATTCATCTTTTTAAAATTTCAAATTAGGGATTAATGCAGAAAGGGTATTCGATTACACTTTTATGTAGATAGTCACACCTTTATTAATATCTACTCTCTGTAAAAAAAGGTTAACCTACTGTTTTCTACCTAATCTTATTTTATTCTTATATTTTAAAATGGTGGGCGGTACTGGATTCGAACCAGTGACTTCTTGCGCGTCGAGCAAGCATTCTACCACTGAATTAACCGCCCGTCTTCTTTAAGCCTCTAATCGTTCTTAAAATTCAAAACTAAATGGAGGCGGCACTCGGATTCGAACCGAGGATGAAGGATTTGCAGTCCTCTGCCTTACCACTTGGCTATGCCGCCACATTGAATTTTTATAAAGATGGAGCGGAAAACGGGATTCGAACCCGCGACCCTCGCCTTGGCAAGGCGATGCTCTACCACTGAGCTATTTCCGCAAAAAAACCTGGTGCCGAGACCCAGAATTGAACTGGGGACACGTGGATTTTCAGTCCACTGCTCTACCGACTGAGCTATCTCGGCATTTAAAATCGCCTTACATAATTTTATTATTATGAAAATGGCGGGGCCGACGAGATTTGAACTCGCGATCTCCTGCGTGACAGGCAGGCGTGTTAAACCAAGCTGCACTACGGCCCCATTAGAATTTTATTAAAAATGGTAGGCGGAACAGGGCTTGAACCTGTGACCCCTGGCTTGTAAAACCAGTGCTCTCCCAACTGAGCTACCCGCCCACTTATTTCTTTTTTGCTACGCAAGTGATATTATAACATCTCTCTTTTTCTTTGTCTATAATAATATTAGCACAATATTTAGAAATTTTGCAAAAAAAATTACCTGATCGACTTATCGATCATATTGAATTCACCAATCCGCCAATTTTCCAATTCACCAATTAAATTAGTCGTTAGTGAATAGTGAATAGTCGTTAGCATTACTCATTACTCATCACTGTATTTTATTCTGACTCCTGGATTCTGGCTCCTGACTACTGATTTTTATCTTTTACTTCTTCACTAAATACTATTCACTAACGGCTAACGACTAATTTAAAACGGGATATCTTCTTCTGATATTGAAGTGTCTTCATTTAGTGGTTTATCAGGAAGGTTCTCTTCGCCCTCTGCAGGACCCTCTTTTTCAGCACCTGTATCTTTCATTAAATCTAAAAACTGTACAGTTCTGGCGTTAACCTCGAAAGAAGTTCTCTTATTTCCCTCTTTGTCCTGCCAATTATTAGATCTTAATTCGCCGCTTATAGCTACCCTTCTACCTTTTTTTAGAAATTGTGAAACATTTTCTGCCTGCTTGCCCCAGGTTGTTACATTTATAAAGAGAACTTCCTCTATATTATTTCCCTCCTGATTTCGATACGTTCTGTTTATGGCAATGCCAAATTTACATACTGCTGTCCCGCCGGGCGTGTATCTTAATTCCGGGTCTCTGGTTAATCTGCCAATACCGATAAAACTGTTTAAGTCGCCAAAAGTAGCCATAATAATATTTCTCCCTTCTTTAATTTAAAATAATATTTGTGAAATATTCCAATCAGTCAATTTAGTCGTTAGTATATAGTATAGCGTATAGTTTTGTATTAACAAGAGCTTGTCCTGATTAAACTAAAAACTTATAGCGAAAAGCGAAAAACCATAATTCAAAACTCAAAACTTTTTTTCTTAATTTTTAATTTTAAGTTATAGTTTTCATTTTGCGCTTTTCATTTTCCGTTATATTACAAAATACCATTCACTAAATACTAACGATTAATTATCCTATACGCTATACGCTACTCGCTCTATGCTATTTTTTATTATTTTACCACAATGTTTACCAGTTTCCCAGAAACAATAATAACTTTTACAATCTTTTTGCCTTCAGTTTTTTCTTGTATTTTTGACAGAGAAAGTGCTTCCTCTTTTATTTTCTCGTCATCATAAGATGCAGGAACTGTTAATTTTCCTCTTAGCTTTCCATTTACCTGGACTACAATTAGCTTTTCCTCTTCTTCTAACATCTTCTTATTATATTTAGGCCAGGACAGTGTATAAATAATTTCTTTGTTGCCCGTCTCATGCCATAGCTCTTCTGAGAAATGAGGAGTAATCGGGCCTAAAAGTCTGACTATCATTTCTAAAGCCTCTTTTAAAACAAAAATATCTCCTTCTTTTCCCTGTTTTTCTCCTGCTTCCAACTGGAATTTATACACTTCATTGACTAATTCCATAATGGCACTAATGGCGGTATTAAAGTGAAATCTTTCTTCGATATCTTCGGTAACCTTTTTAATGGTTTGGTGAGTCTTCTGTCTTATTTTTTTAGCTTCCATACTTATATCTTCCGGGGAAACTTCTTCCTTATTTTTCGGCTTTTTAAAACAATCGATATTGTTGTAAATTAACCGCCAAACTCGATTCAAGAATCGAGATGCCCCTTCCATCCCTTTATCCGTCCATTCCATATCTACTTCCGGAGGGCCGGCAAACAGCATCATTATTCTGGTAGCATCAATGCCGAATTTTGAAAATATTTTTCCCGGATTAACTATATTACCTTTTGATTTAGACATCGCTGCCCCGTCTTTGCAGACCATTCCCTGGGTGAAGAGTCTTTTAAAGGGTTCTTTAAAATTTACAAATCCCATATCGTATAGAGCTTTAGTAAAAAACCGAGAATACAATAAATGTAATATAGCATGCTCTACTCCACCGATATACTGGTCTACCGGCATCCAGTATTTTAATTCATCAGCATCAAAAGGAGCGGTATCAGTTTTGGGAGAACAAAATCTAAGGTAGTACCAGGAAGAACAGACAAAAGTATCCATAGTGTCTGTTTCTCTTTTAGCTTCCTTACCGCATTTTGGACAAATTGTATTGACAAATTCTTTACTGCTTGCCAGCGGTGACATTCCTTTGGGTCTGAAATCAACATTTTCTGGAAGTACAACCGGTAAATCATTTTCGGGTACCGGAACCATTCCGCAATCAGCACAATAAATTATGGGGATAGGAGCTCCCCAATAACGCTGCCGAGAAATAAGCCAGTCTCTTAATCTATAATTAACCTCCCTCTTCCCAGAGCCCTTTTTAATCAGATAATCAATTACAATATCTAATGACTTACTACTTGATAATCCGTTAAATTGGCCGGAATTAACCATAATGCCTTCCTGGTCAAAAGCAGCCTCCATAGTATCAGATGTGACTTTTTTCTCCTCTGGTTGAATAACTATTCTGATAGGTAAATTATATTTTTTGGCAAATTCAAAATCCCTTTGGTCATGAGCCGGAACTGCCATTACTGCACCTGTTCCATAGTCCATTAACACATAATTTGCTAACCAAATGGGAATCTCTTCATCATTTAGGGGATTTATTACATATTTACCGGTGAAACATCCTCTTTTTTCCAATACGCCCGATACTCTATCTATAGCGCTCTCTTTACTCACTTTCTTTTTGAATCTCTGAACTTCATCTTTATAAGGGGAATCTTTTACTATCTCTTCTACTAAAGGGTGTTCGGGAGATAATAGAAAATAAGTTGCTCCGTAAAGAGTGTCGGGTCGGGTAGTAAAAACCGGAATGGTCTTATCACTCCCTTTTATAGGGAATTCAATTCTTGCTCCCTCACTCCTGCCTATCCAATTTCTCTGCATAGTTAATACTTTTTCCGGCCATTCTTCCAAAAATTCTATGTCATCAAGTAATCTCTGAGCATATTCGGTAATCTTGAAAAACCATTGAGATAGCTCTTTTTTAGTAACTTCAGAATCACACCTCCAACATTTTCCGTCTATTACTTGTTCATTAGCTAATACTACATTACAGGAAGGACACCAATTAACCACTGCTTTTTTCTTATAAGCTAATCCTTTTTTATATAACTGTAAAAACATCCACTGAGTCCACTTGTAGTAATCCGGATCACAGGTAGCTATTTCTCTATCCCAATCATAACTGATACTCATATTAGTTAGAGCATTCTTCATCTTTTGAATATTGGTTTTAGTCCAGATTGAAGGATGGATTTTATTTTTTATAGCAGCATTCTCTGCGGGTAAACCAAAGGCATCCCAGCCCATAGGGTGCAGGATATTATACCCTTGAGAATGTTTATATCTAGCCACTACATCACCGATAACGTAGTTTTTCACGTGTCCCATGTGGGGTTCGCCCGAAGGATAGGGAAACATTTCTAAAACATAGTATTTCGGTTTTTTAGAATCAACATAAGATTTAAAAAAATTATTTTCCTTCCAATATTCCCGCCATTTTTTTTCGACTTCTATAAAATTATATCTTTCTTCCATCTCTATCTTCCTCCTTAAAAATAAAAATCCCGTCTCAGGCAATCAATTAAACTATTACCAGGGACGAGATTCTTCTCGTGGTACCACCCTTGTTCAGTAGATTTTATATATTATAACTTGGTGGAGCTGGCGGGAATCGAACCCGCGACCTCCTCCACGCCAAGGAGGCGCGCTCCCGACTGCGCTACAGCCCCACATTATCTACTCTTATTAAACAATTAACGCTTGTCAACGTTGTAAACTATATTTAAATTAACATTTTAGTTTAATTTTTCGCTTACAAGACTTGAAGGCGAGTTTAAAGGTGTTCTGTCAGCTTTCACCAAATACTGATTCTCTTTTTAAAAATATACCTTTCAGTCCTTCGCTCGGTCTTTTTCTTCCTCAGTTCGTTTTTAGTATAATTGAAAAAAAAATAAAAGTCAAAATAAATTCGTATCGAGTATTGCGTATTGCGTTAGAAAGATAGAAGCCGGGAGTTAGAATCCAGAATATTAAATAACGTAGAGAATACAGTAATGAGTAATGTGTAATGGGTTAATAGTTTCGAGTTTATAAAAACTAAAAACCAAGAACTAAAAACCTGCATCTAATGCAAACGACTATTCACTATTCACTAACGACTTTAATCAGTTAATGAAATGACCTCAACATCTAGCAGACCTCCCTTGATTTCGATATCTAGTTCAGCATCGCTCTTGCCATATTCCGGACTAATATAAGTCTGGTCATTTATTTTTTTAAATCCCACAATATCTAATTTTGAAGCCGGAAAATTTCTAAAAATTATCTTAGTTCCCGTGTTCGAAGGTATCTTTAAAATTATTTTAGCTGCCCCTACATTAATACTAACTTTCGATTTTTTAGTCAGGTTACCTGAAAAATCTAAGGTGTAGCTCCCTGCTCCACCGGTAAAATTCATTTCATCAAAATTTGCATTAGCTAAACCTAACATTTTAATAATCGAGGCACCTGTCTTGATATTAATATTTTTTAAGTCTATAAGATTGGGTTGACTAAATACAATATTAGTTTGACTTGCTCCTGAATTGAGATAAAAATCTTCTATCTGTAAATTAGTTAGGTCAACATCTCCGTTATAAGTCGCAGTGTTGATATATAATTGCAGAGGGATACCGAGAGGCAACTTTAAATTCCATATATTTTTATAAGGAAACGGTAAATCAAGGTCTTTCTTAATACTCTGAGATAGGGTTAGGATGCCGGTTTCCCCTAATATTTCATACTGAATATTAGGTTTTAAAATACTTTTATCATATTGAAAATTACCTTCAAATACATCTTCTTGCCCGGAAATTAAGCCCAGTTTTCCTGCCCCAAATTTTACCGTCACTTTTAATGAATCTGCTTCTCCCAAAGGAATAACCCTGTTTTCTCCATTTTCTTTATCTGCCATTGAATCATAAGTAATAATAAAGAAGATAAGGAAAAGCAAAATTAATAAAATATATCTTTTTTTGGTTTTTAATTTCAAATTAATCACCCTTACTAAATTAACCAGCTATATTTTTACATGTTATACTTATAATATAGAGTATATTTTTAAATATTACAATATCTCCATCCGTATCGCGTAAAGAAAAAGAACTAGAGAAAAAAGAAGAAAAGTTTACACCAGCTTTTTTATAAAATAAAGTGCAGGACAATCTGCTTCGCCCTGCACTTATAGAAACGTTTCTTTCAATTTTTGGTAATTTAATATTAATTCATTTTTTAATTCTATGCTGCTTATTCTCCGTAAAAATAGTATATCAAATACGCTACTGCTGCAACAATCGCTGCCCACCAATACCATTCCATATTATTCACCTCCTTTTTTTGTAATAATTTTTTAGTGTAAATATATAAATAAGTTTAACTCTATATAATAAATTCTATAATCTAATTCAAAAATCCTTCTTTTTTTTAAAAATATTTTAAACTTTTTTAAGAATTATTTTTTCTCTTCTTCTTCTTCTTTGGTTTTAGCAATTATTTCCTGTACAATATTAGCAGGTACCTCTTCATGATGGGAAAATTTCAAACGAAAAGTTCCTCTACCTTGAGTAATTGACCTTAAATCTATAGCATATTTGAAAATTTCTGATTGAGGGATCTTGGCTTTAATAACTTGTTTCCCGCTTGATGATTCTTCCATACCCATTATCTTCCCTCTTTTGCTGTTTAAATCTCCGATTATATCCCCCATATATTCTTTTGGCACTATTACTTCTATATCCATAATGGGCTCTAACAGGATCGGGTTAGCTTCTGCCGCTCCTTTCTTAAAAGCCATAGACCCGGCTACCTTGAAAGCCATCTCTGAAGAATCTACCGGGTGATAACTACCGTCATAAACGGTAGCTCTTATGTCTACAGTGGGATATCCTGCCAATATTCCTTTTTTCATTGCTCCGATTACGCCTTTTTCTACTGCAGGTCGATATTGACGCGGAATTACTCCGCCAACTATTTTATCTACAAATTCAAAACCCTTTCCCCTTCCTCTGGGTTCAAGCTCTAACCAGCAATGTCCGTACTGCCCTCTGCCGCCGGACTGCTTCTTATATTTTCCTTCTATCTTAACGCTTTTTCGGATAGTCTCTTTATATCCTACTTTAGGAGTACTCTTTTCCACCTCTACCCCAAATTTACTTTCCATGGTATCAATTATTACTTCCAGGTGGGATTCTCCCATGCCAGCCAATATGGTTTCTCCGGTATCTTCATCCCGATAAACTTTAACCGTAGGATCCTCATCGATTATTTTGCTTAGAGCGGTACTTAATTTATCCTCATCCCCCTTAGTCTTGGGAGAGATTGCCAGCAACATTATTGGCTCAGGATATTCTATTTTTTCAAATAAAACAGGGTTATCTTTATCGCAGAGAGTATCACCGGTAACAGTGTTTTTAAGTTTAGCTACAGCAGCTATGTCTCCGGCACAAATCTCAGGAATAGATCGTTGATTCTTACCCTGCATTTTATAAATCTTTCCTACTTTATTATCTACGCTTTTTGAAGGATTATATACATTTGAATCTTCGGGTAATTTCCCTGAATACACTCTAAAGTAAGTTAAATTTCCCACATAGGGGTCTGCTACAGTTTTGAAAACAAAAGCAGAAAAAGGAGAATCAATAGAATTTTCTACTAATTCTTCCGAAGAAGTTTTTACATTTTTAGCTGCAACAGGAGGCATCTCAGATGGAGAAGGAAGGTATTCGCCTATAAAATCAAGAAGAAGTTCTATACCTAAATTCATGGAAGCTGAGCCGCAAAGAATAGGTACTATCTTTCTCTTTTTTACTCCTTGTTTTAATAAAGAAACAATCTCCTGGTTAGTCAAAGTTTCTCCGTCCAAATATTTCATCAAAATTTCATCATCAAATTCAGCTACGGCTTCTACCAATTCTTTCCTATGGGATTCTGCCTGTTCTTTCATATCCTGGGGAATTTCCTGTTCTTCAAAGACCGGCTTACCCTCTCCCGATTTTTTATAAACAATGGCTTTCATCTTTATTAAATCGATTATGCCCTGGAAATCTTCTTCTTTACCAATGGGTAACTGAACTGAAATTGCGGATGAGCCAAAAACTTTATTAATCGTACCTTTTACTCGGTAAAAATCGGCTCTTTCTCGATCCATTTTATTTATAAAAATAACTCGGGGCAGATTGTAAACATCGGTAAAATCCCAGACTTTTTCAGTCTGCACTTCTACTCCTGATACTCCACATACAACTATTACGGCACTATCTACAACTCTAAGGCTTAATTTTGTATCAGTAATAAAATCGAGGTACCCTGGAGTATCAAGAATATTTACCATCAAATCCTTCCAATTTAAATAGGCTAAAGATGAATTGATAGTTATTCCTTTCTTTATTTCTCGGGGATCATAATCGGTAGTGGTATTGCCTTGTTTGATGTCCCCCAATCTGGTAATCATTCCCGAATCATAAAGTAAAGCCTCAGCAAGCGAGGTTTTTCCAGAATCACCATGGCCTACCAAGGCAACATTTTTTACTTTATTAATATCATATTTAGTCATACAAACCTGTCCTCCTTATCCTAGGTCAATTTTATTATATTGGGTTTATTGATTTTAATTCTATCAGATATAATTAAATATATC
>ASPA01000028.1 GCA_000405605.1 Atribacteria bacterium SCGC AAA255-G05 | reverse complement strand
CCCTCTCTGTCATTCCCGCTTTCTTATATGTCATTCCCGCGCAGGCGGGAATCTATAATTACATATAATATATTTCTTGAAAAGAAGGATTTTATAAACCTTTTGTCGTATTAATACTAAAATATAGTAAAATTAAAAAAGATTTTTTTTAACCGTCCCCCGACACAGATAAAATGACAAAAGAGGAATGATGGCGAGCATAACTATTAAAGAATCTATTATTGATTACGCAAGAGATAAATATTATTTCCATATTAACGATTTAAAAAAATATTTCACTGAAAAGGGAAATAAATTCGAAGAAGATACTTTAAAAAAATATCTCTACCTTTATAATTCTTAATTACCGGATTAATATGGTAGAAATGCTTGATTATGCAGACAGGAGAGGAATAAAGGAACGAGTATGGCATGTAATTAAAGAGTTTATGGAATCCACTAATGCCAGAATACAATAAAATCTGGCATTAGTGGATTTACGGATAACAAATGATTAAAAAGAAATACAAGCAGATCCAATATTAATAGAAAAAGCAATATATGCATTTGAATTACTGGGAAATTTAAAAAGATATAAATCTTTTAAATGAACATCTTCTCAGTAGAAATAAGCTGCCTAATCAAGATTAAGAAGTGGATTCTGGAAATGGGTAGCTTTGCCCAGGCCATTGCCTCCATATGCCTTCGCCAGGAAATACAGGAAGAGATTACGGTGATGAAGAAAAGATATAATAAAAAATAAGTTAGGTGATCATAAATATGAATAAAGACGAACTACGGCTAATACTTGAAGAAGGTGAAGGTTATAGAATTGAATTCAAAGAATCTATGACCAGTATAGATAAGGAACTTGTTGCCTTTACTAATTCATCAGGAGGTAGAATATTTCTTGGTATAACTGATGATAAAAAGATAATAGGTGCAAAGATAAACAACAAACTTAAATCTCAAATCCAGGATATCGCCAACAACTGCCAGCCTTCCATTAAAATTATATTAGAAGAATCTGAAAATATTCTGATTATTAACGTAAGAGAAGGTGAAGATAAACCTTACAAATGTTCTTCCGGTTTTTATCTTAGAGTAGGTCCGAATTCCCAAAAGCTTAACCGAAATGAAATCGTTGAATTCTTTAAAGCAGAAGGCCTAATCCGCTTTGGCGAGCTTATAAATTTGAAGTTTGATTATAATACCCACTTTGACCCCAAAAAACTTGAACACTTCTTAAGACTCGCTGGTATCTCAAAAGTCCTGGATGCCCCTACTATATTAACTAACCTGGGAGTAGCTGAAAGACAGGAAGGAAAAGTTATCTTTAATAACACTGGCATTCTCTTCTTTTCTAAAAATCTACAGGATATTTATTTCCATACTGCCATAACCTGTGCCCTCTACAAAGGAACAGAAAAAATAGATGTATTAGATAGGCGCGACTTTAACGAGGATTTAATCTCTAGCATAGATAGAGCAATGATTTTTCTTAAACAATATATCCCCCTAAGATATGAAATGACCGGTGAACCAAGAAGAAGAGAAATACCCGAGATCCCTTATGAAGCCCTGCGAGAGGCAATTATAAACGCCACCGCTCACCGGGATTATTTTAAAAAGGGTACTAATATAATGGTAGAGATGTTTGATGACCGGATTGACATAACCAATTTCGGTGGACTGGCAAAAGGATTAAACCCGGAAGACTTTGGTAAAAAAAGTGTCTTAAGGAATCCAAATATTGCTAATTTACTACACCGGGCAGGATATATCGAGAAGATGGGAACTGGTATCAATAAGATGAGGAATCTCATCTCTAAAGCCGGCTTACCACCGATTAAATTTGAATTTGATACATTCTTTACTGCTACTTTCAAAAGGCCAAAAATTAAAGAACCTGTTGTTATTCCTGAAACATTCAGTAAAAAATTTGACGAGATATTACATCATGAGGGAGTAAATGAGGGAGTAAATGAGGGAGTAAAAGAACGATTGAGAAAAGAAATAGCATATTTAAATACATATAAGAGTATTAGACGGTCTGATGTGGAGAGGCTGTTTAATATATCTACAGCTACAGCAGAAAGAGACTTATCAATTCTAAAAGGCTTGAATCTTATTATTTTTGAAGGAGCACCTAAAACAGGTAAATACATACTAACTGATAAAGGCAAAGAAATCATAGCTAATATCGCTAACTAAGAAAATGTCCTTTAAGCTAAAAGAATAATAATTAAATAGATGAAAAAGTAGTATCAAGAGTTAAACAGTATCAAAAAGAGGCAGACGAGTGAAGATTTAGCAGTTTTAGAGGATAAAGGTATCTTAGAAAAAATTGGAACTACCGGAAAGGGAACTTATTACATTTTAAAGGGGCATTAAAGGGGCTAAATGATATGGTGTTTCCCGAATTCCCCTCTCCGTTATTCTCACTTTCTTATATGTCATTCCCACGAAAGTGGGAATCTATCTTACCCTTTCTGTCTAAAAACCAGAAACTTTTTCTTCAAAAAAGAAGGATTTTATATAACTTTCGTTGTATTATAATATTGTATATATATTGCAAACAAAAATCCTAAACAACTACTTATTTAAAATATATTTAAAAGGAATAATTGATATGCCAAAAGAGGCAAAAGCGCGTATACGAATAAATAAACTTCTCGAAGAAGCTGGATGGAGATTTTTTAGTACCCCTGAAGGGCATGCAAATATACGCCTTGAAACTACTGTAAAAATGACTGAACAAAAACTAGATGAACTTGGAGAAGATTTCGAAAAGACTAAAAAAGGCTTTGTTGATTTTCTATTGTTAGATGAATTTGGATTTCCTCTGGTCGTTTTAGAAGCAAAACAAGAAGGAAAAGATCCATTAGATGGAAAAGAGCAAGCTCGTAAATATGCCAGAGCTCTTAATGTTCGGTTTATAATCCTTTCAAATGGTAATCTGCATTATTTTTGGGATATTGAATTAGGTAACCCGCACATTATTACCACATTCCCCACAAGTGGTTCTATAAAATATAAAAAATCTTTTAAACCAAATCCAAATAATTTAATTAATGAACATATTGAGTCAGATTATATTGCTATTTCTCAAAAACCTGATTATAAGAATGATCCAAGTTGGATTTATGAACAAACAAGGGATTCATTTATTGAAGAAAATAAGCTAAAATTTTTACGCGATTATCAGATAAGGGCTATACAATCTTTGCAGGAGGCAGTAAAAGATGGTAAAAATAGGTTTTTATTTGAAATGGCAACCGGTACCGGAAAAACACTAATAGCTGCAGGAGTAATTAAACTTTTTTTAAGAACCGGGAATGCTAAAAGAGTGCTTTTTCTTGTAGATAGATTAGAGTTAGAAGACCAGGCGCAAAAAAACTTTGTAAGATACTTAAAAAATGATTATAGAAGCGTTGTTTATAAAGAAAACAGAGATGACTGGACAAAAGCAGAAATCGTAGTCACAACAGTCCAATCTCTCCTTTTTAATAATAAATATAAAGATCTATTTTCTCCCACAGATTTTGATCTAGTCATATCAGATGAAGCACACAGGTCCATAAATGGTAATAGCCGTGCTGTATTTGAATATTTTACCGGATATAAACTAGGTCTAACTGCAACGCCCAAAGATTATTTAAAAAAAATTGATAAAGAAAAATTAGCTGAAAAAGATCCTCGTAAATTAGAAAGACGCCAATTGTTGGATACCTACGAAACATTCGGATGCAAATCGACTGATCCAACATATAGGTATACTCTATTAGATGGTGTAAGGGAAGGTTATCTGGTAAATCCCATTGTATTAGATGCGAGAACAGACATCACTACAGAGCTTTTATCCGAAAAAGGTTATTCTATTATTGTAGAAAATGAAGAAAGCGAAGAAGAGGAAAAGACTTACTTCCAAAAAGATTTTGAAAAGAAATTCTATTCAGAAAAAACAAATAAAACGTTATGTAAGACTTTCTTTGAAAATGCATTAAAAGATCCTTTAACCGGAGAGATTGGAAAAAGTATTGTTTTTTGCGTCAGTCAGAAGCATGCTTCTAAAGTGACACAAATCTTAAATGAATTTGCACAAAAATTATATCCTGGTAAATATAATTCTGATTTTGCTGTCCAAATTACTTCTAATGTTACAGATGCCCAGCAAATGACCATTAATTTTTCTAATAATAATCTTAACGGCCATACCTCTTTTAAAGAAGGTTATAAATCCAGTAAAACAAGGATATGTGTTACTGTTGGGATGATGACTACAGGATATGATTGCGAAGATATTCTAAATTTATGTTTGATGAGACCTATTTTTTCACCCTCCTACTTTGTTCAAATGAAAGGCAGGGGTACACGTAAGTATAATTTCGTACATAAAGAAAAAAATGAATTAGGTCGCATAGAAAAATATACTGAACCAAAGAAAAATTTTAAACTTTTTGATTTTTTTGCAAATTGTGAATATTTTGAAGAGAAATTTAATTATGATGAAGTAATCGAATTACCCCCGGAAACCGGTAAAAGTACAGGAGGAGATTTTCCTCCCCCGATACCAAAAGATTATGAAAGCTTTATTCCCGACCCCCTAAAAGTCTGTGAAGAAACCACAATCGGACTCGAAGGAATGAAAATTGATAGAAAACTTTTTGAAAGATTTGAAGAAACGATTAAAGCCAGTGAATATATAAAACAAAAAATGGATGAAGGTAAACTCCGCGAGGCCGAAGAACATATAAAGAAAACAATATTCAATAAACCGGAAGATTATTTTAATCTTGATAAATTAAGAAAATCTATAAAACTTGACCGTAGATTGAGCTTGCAAGAAATCTTAGAGAAAATATTCGGGAAGATAAAGAAATTTAAATCCAAAGATGAACTTCTCGAAGAAGAGGTTAACAAATTCATTTCCATATACCATCCTAAAAATGAATTTATCTATATTATCAGGCAATTTATAAAAGCCTATATTTTAGATGGTGAATTAAGAGAAATCATTGAGTCGAAAAAATATGCGAACCTTGCAACCAATCCGAGATTTAATATAGAAGATTTAAAAGAATTGGATGGATGGAAAGATCCGATTATTGAATATATTAAAGATTATGTACCTCTCAACACTTTTGCAGCATAAAGGAGATAAAAATGTTGGATACCCTTACTAAAAGACGAATTGACACCGCAAGAGACATTCTTGTCGGAAAATTACCGGATCCCAAATCACAAGTTGAACAGATTACCATTGCGCTAATTTACAAATTTATGGATGATATGGACAAGCAAGCCGAAGAATTGGGAGGAAAAGCATCATTTTTTATCGGTGAATATGAAAAATACTCCTGGAGTAAAATATTCGATTCCCGAGTGAGTGGGTATGAACGGATTAATTTATATGGAGAAGCCATACAGAAAATGAATCAAAATCCTCATATACCTCAACTATTTAGAAATATTTTTAAAAATGCCTATTTGCCCTATCGTGATCCGGAAACCTTGAAAATGTTTTTAAAAGTGATAGGAGATTTCGAATACGATCACAGTGAAAAATTAGGAGATGCTTTTGAGTATCTACTTTCCATTATGGGTTCACAGGGTGATGCGGGTCAATTTAGGACTCCGAGACATATTATTGATTTTATGGTAAAAGTGGTTGATCCTTGTAAAAATGAAACTGTCCTTGATCCTGCATGTGGAACAGCAGGATTTTTAATTTCTTCATATAATCATATTCTCAATAAAAACAAAAAAGATAATAGATCTACTCTAACGTCCGATGAAAAAACGAGATTAATCAGTAATTTTACCGGTTATGATATTTCTCCTGATATGGTTCGATTATCTTTGGTAAATATGTATCTGCATAAATTCTCAGCTCCAAAAATTTACGAATACGATACCTTATCTTCAGAAGAAAAATGGGATGAGGTTTCTGATGTTATTTTAGCTAATCCCCCGTTTATGTCCCCAAAGGGTGGGATTAAGCCTCACAAGAGATTTAGTATACAGGCAAATCGCTCTGAAGTTCTTTTTGTCGATTACATTGCTGAACATTTAAATCCAAACGGCAGGGGTGGCGTGATTGTGCCGGAAGGTATTATCTTTCAATCTGGTATTGCCTATAAAAAACTTCGTAAGATGTTAATAGAAACTTCCCTATATGCAGTTGTTTCTTTGCCCGCTGGAGTCTTTAACCCTTATTCAGGAGTTAAGACATCCATTTTGTTTTTAAATAAAAATTTTGCTAAAAAAACCGATAAAATTCTTTTTGTCAAAGTGAATCATGATGGATTTGGTTTAGGTGCTCAGCGAAAAGAAGTCAAAGAAAATGACTTGCCAATGGCATTGGAAATTATAAATAAATACAAGCTGAGCATAAATGAAGGAAAAGAAATTGAATTTAATTTAAACGAAGCAAAACTTGCTAATGTCGTAAAAAAAGAAAAGATTGCAGAGAGCGATGATTATAACTTAAGTGGTGATAGGTACAAAGAGGCAGTTGTTTATAACGGAAAATGGAATTTTGTAGAATTATTGGAAATTGCAGATATCGGATCTGGAAATTCAGCCCCTCAAGGTGAGGAGTATTTTAAGAATGGCAAATATCTATTTTATCGAACTTCAGATGTAGGCAAAGTACATATTTCAACGAATTTAAGTCAGAGCAATGATTATGTGAATGAATTAGCTGTGAAAGAAAAGAAATTGCATTTGTTTCCAAAAGATACTATCTTATTTCCCAAAAGTGGTGCATCAACCTTTCTTAATCATAGAGTAATGATTAGCAAAGAAGGTTATGTATCAAGTCATTTAGCTACTATTATACCAAATGAGAAAAAAATATACCCATTATTTTTATTTTATTTATTATTGAAAATTGACGCAAAAACCTTAACTCCAGATCAAGCATACCCATCTCTTAAAATATCAAAAATACAAAAAATAAAAATTCCTCTTCCTCCTCTTGAAATACAGGAACAAATTGTTGCTGAATTGGACAGCTATCAAAAAATAATCGATGGCGCCAAACAGGTGGTGGAAAACTATAAACCAACTTTCAAAATCGACCCGGAATGGGAGATAGTAAAGTTAGCGAAGGTATCAAAAATTATTAGTGGATATAGTTTTGACAGTAAAGATTTTTCAAAGAATAACCCTGTTAAGTGTATAAAAATAACGAACGTTGGAGTAAGAGAATTCATTAAAATTAATGATAGTAACTTGCCACAAGACTTTAAAAGAAAATATTTTGATTTTTTAGTCAAAAGCGGGGACATAGTTATCTCTTTAACACGGTCAATTATCTCTTCAGGATTGAAAGTTGCTCTCACTCCGGTAAGTTTTAATGATTCTCTTCTTAATCAAAGAGTAGCAGTAATTAAAAATATTGAAAATATAAGCAATATTAAATTTATTTATTATGTGCTCTGCTCACCATTTGTTTATGATTATATTTTAGAAAAATCACGTTCTTTAATGCAACCAAACTTGTCTATAAATGATTTGAAGTCTTTGAAAATTCCTTATCCATCGCTTAAAATCCAAAAAAATATTGTTACTCAAATTGAAAGAGAACAAAAAGCTATTGATTCCAGCAAAGAA
Organism: Atribacteria bacterium SCGC AAA255-G05; assembly: GCA_000405605.1. Lineage (GTDB taxonomy): Bacteria > Atribacterota > Phoenicimicrobiia > Phoenicimicrobiales > Phoenicimicrobiaceae > Sediminicultor. Next base: position 16,622 of record ASPA01000028.1, on the reverse strand, counting down.
TTAATTACAATTTTTGAAAATAAAATTAAAGATAAAATCGCAGAAGTATGGGGTGAATAATGAACGAAGATTCCTTCAAAATATCAAGTTATTTACCTTATTTATATAAAACCACTCAAGAGNAAGAATATATTAAATTTTTATGGGATGCATTTTATGCAAATTATGAAAAAGAGAAATATCAGTTTGCGTTTATCGGTTACCATATGCTTTTCATGAGTTTTACGTATTTTTCAATATGGAAGATAAAAATTAATCGAGAAAAAGATTTTGCTAAAGCATTAATTGGATTTAATAAAGAATGTGAAAAAAATATGATAAATGCATCCTCTCCCTTTACTTTTAGCGAAATAAATGAAAGTAACATTTTCAGATTTTTTAAATTAGTCGGTTGTGAGAACGATAAAATTGGTGAATTTACCAGACTGGTAAGAGATCGTAACGATATAACACATTCAAATGGAAATATATTTTTTAATAGCCAGGATTCTCTTGATGAAAAAATTGATGAAGTTTTAGGATGTATTAATAAAATTCAAGAAAATATAAAATGTATTATAAAAAATACTTTTAAAGATTTTTTGAAAAATAATTGGGATAACAATAATAGAGAATGGTTAGATGATGGAGACCAAATTAGGGAAATATTAATTCGTAAGAATTATTTCTCTAAAAAAGATATTGAGCACTGTCTATTATTTGATATTAATCTTCTCGCACAAGAAAAGAACTTTACTAAAATAAAAAATATTTTTAAAACATTCAAGAAAGAATATTCAGAAAATTAATTCATATAATACCATTTTTATTATTTACAATCGACGCACAAAATAAGACCTAATGAGAAAAAATATAAAAGCGGAAGAGATTGATAAATAAAACAAATAGGTACTAAAAAGAATGAAAATTTGTCTCATTTTCTTGAAGACCAATGGACTACTATTTATAAGTTTAGCAATTTGCAAAAAGCCGGTATTTGGGTGAAGTAAATAGGAATAAATTTTAATACAAAAGAAGGGTTTATGAAAGCGATCAAAGATAATATTTTTGTATTTTTAGCTGTATTAATTATATTAACTTATGGGGCAATGGAATATTTTTATCATGGAAGATTTGCTATTTTTGGTAATACCGTTGGATGGTTAATTGCATTACTAATAGCATTAAATTATTTACAAAAAAATAGAAGAGATAATCAAATTGCCAAAAAAGAAGAGTTCAAAAAATCTTTAGAAATAGATGCATTTAGAGAAATAAATAAAGAGATTTATAATTTTTCTCATTTAATTGGTAATATTTCGGTTTATTATATTGCTCTAAAGAGTAAATTATTTATGCATGAAAAATATCCGGAAATACAAAAATTCAATAAAGTCGAAATTGATTTTCAAATAGGTCAACAAGTTGTAGACATTTTAAAAGGCATATCAGATCTTAGCCTGATTATTGAATCAAATGAAATCGCGATAATTCAATTTGACCACTTAAAAAAATACATTCAGTTTCAAACTGAAGATGTTAAAGAATTAATTATAGATTTTCAAAAATATTTTTTTAAAGAAACAATTAAAGATTTATTAACCAAAAAAGGCAATTCTGAGTTTACCAAGAAATGCGATGAAATAAGCGATAATCTTTTTACTATTCAATGCTATTTATTTGATTATCGAATTGAGTTAATGAACTCATTATTTGGAGATATATTTGATACCAAGGTTCCCCTTCGAAGACCGAAAGACCCAAAATATAAGCTTCTTACTGAAGTCGCCATTAAAGAAGAAGTTGAAAAGGAATTAAAGAAAAGAGAAGATAGATATAGTAGCTGAACGTGGATCTTTTAATAGGTAATAATTATAACAATTTTAAAGGTTTTAAAATAAAGATAATAGGGAGATATAAAAATTGAAAAAGATTCCCATTGCAATAGACAATTCTGTACTAGGCGATTTAGTTGATCCAAATTTACCGGATAATAAAAAGAACGATAATAATGCATTTCTTCAGATAATCGAATTAGATCACAAAGGTATTTTTGAGATTGGTATCCCAGGTTCTACTACTATGATTGAGGAATTAGGGTCAGGCAATATCCAAAGAGAAGCAGTAAGAAAAATCATGGGACCTGCATGGAGATTATGGCCAGTTGTAGTAACTAAACAACACAATGAAATATTAGATAAGCAAATAGATTGCCTTATAAAAATAATGCAAGACAAAGGTGGTATCGATTCTAGAAATTTTATTGTTTCAACAATTCATTCGAATTATTATTTAACTACTGATTATAGATATCTACGCCAATTCAGAGCTCAATTAAAAAAAATAAGAAAAGAATGTGGAATAACAAAGGAAATACTTACACCTTCTGAATTTCTTGAAAAATATAATAAAAAGGAAATTAAGGTTTTTCCTTGAATAAATTATTTTAATAGGAGTGAATAAAATATGGCAAAGAAAAATCAATGGGTAACCATACATCCTAAAGGTTGGGCTATTAAAGGAGAAGGGAATAAAAGAGCAACAAAAGTTACAAAAACTCAAAAAGAAGCAATAGAAATTGCTAAAAAAAAGCTGAAAACCAAAAATCTGAATTGTATGTACAAAATCGCAAAGGCAAAATAAGAAGCAAAGATAGTTATGGCAATGACCCTTGCCCACCAAAAGATAAAGAGCATTAATTATTACAATATTGTCACAAAATATTTTGGAGTTAAATAGAGTTAAATAGAGACAGCTTGAGCTCAAGCTGTCTCTATTGTAAAGGAGGTTTTTAGTGTCTTTATTTGACAAGAAACACTAAATGTGGGAAAATGTATATATACGCTGCATGCCGTGCTTGCAAAAGTGGCACGGGAGCAGTGTGATTCGCATAGGGATGATTGCCTGTGACTTAATTACTCGTATACTTGTACTGGTGATTAGCCGAGTAATCAAACCATTGCACGTTCTCCTAACCGTCTTGAGCAACATGCGTTTAATAATAACAGTCAGGGCGGAGTTAGGGTTTTTAAGAAGAATGTGTGAGGCGAAGGCGGCACCTAATGAAAGAGTGATACTTGCGGGTAGGGCGAAAATGAACAATGCTTTGGACGAAAACTGGATAAGTTATATTAATAACATTATTGAATTCTGCCTTGTAGTATCAAAGTATATCTGGGATAAAATAGGAAGGAGCCGTGTTATGAAAAGTAATTGCATACCGTGCTTGCAAAAGTGGCACGGGAGCAGTAAAATTCGCATAGGGATGATTGCCTGTGACTTAATTACTCGTATACTTGTACTGGTGATTAGCCGAGTAATCAAACCATTACAATCTAACCTCATTTGGGTAGCATGTTGTGCTGGCGTGCCAGTCTGTAAGCTCAAATAGTGAGGAGAGAATGGGAAAGAAAAAGCCCTCAAAATGCTTACTTGAGAAAGTAAGTACCTCTCAAAATTTACACTCTGCCTGGAAAGAATTGAATAAATCTAACCCTCTGTCGAGAGGGTTATCGGAAGAAACAATTCAATCTTTTGGCGCTTCCTTGAATTCAAATTTAAAAAAAATAAGACTGCAACTCAAAAGTGACGAGTATAACTTTTTGGAAACAAAAGGTGTAATAATACAAGAAAAAGTGAAGTCAACGGGGAAGATCAAAAAAAGACCGCTACAGATTTCAGAAATACCTGATCGGTTGATACAACGAGCGATAGTTAGAAAGATTGATAAAATCCTTGATAAAGAATTTCATCTCAGAAATGAGGCAAGTTTTGCTTATTTAAAAGGGTCAGGCGTAAGAGATGCTTTAAAAGTAATGCTTCAGCTTTATAAACAAAAATATAATATTTGTTTCGAGGCAGATATAGAAAAATTTTTTGATACTATCGATAAGAAAAGATTAATAAATAAAATATTTTCTGCTTTACCAGATAAATCTTTGAATAGACTAATCAATAGTGCACTATCACAGAAGGTTGGTAATATCGTAAATTTTTCTGAAGAAGATCAGTCGTTTTTTATGAGTGATGGTATTCCTCAGGGAGGAGCTTTGTCGCCACTGTTTGCAAACATATATTTGAGTGATTTTGATAAAATTATGCTTAAAAAAGGATTCCACCTTATCCGCTATGCAGATGATTTTATTGTGATGTGCAAAACAAGAAAAGAGGCTGAGGAAGCATATATTGCTTCGAAAAATATTTTAGAAAAAAAACTAGGTTTGCAAATGCACCCGTTAGGGGATGAGGATAAGGCAAAAACCAGAATTTTAACTGTAGGATCTAAGAGCCTAAATTTTTTAGGAAATACTTTTACAGGAGCGTTAATACAGCCACAAAAAAAGACAGTCAGTAAGTTAGAAGATAAAATAAAAGAAATTACACAATACAGAAAAGATCAGACGCTGTTAACTGTCCTAAGAAAAATTTATTGTTTGCTTGATGGATGGATTTCTTCGTATTGCCATGCAGAAATAGAGTACGTAATTGATAAAATATACCCTATTTTATATGAGCGTTTAGGTGTCTTTGGATATAAAATTCAGTGGTTAGCGACAAGAGATCCTATTGACTATGGGCAATATCGAAATGCTGGATTGCCAGATTTGAAGAGCGTTTTATCTGAACGCAGGAAAAGCCTGATGAAACATAAGCGAGACTATCAAATATTCAAGGATTTTTGGAAACCAGCAAAGGATTGACTGCGCATTTTAAGGAAAAAACAGGGGGACGGTTCTTCGTTTTACAATCCCCTATTATCATTAGCACAATAAACTTTTACCAGGATGATTTTTATGCCCGGGGAAAGAAGAAGAACAAGTAATAGTAAAATAAAGAAAAATATAAGGGATACACCAGAAAAAGATTAGGGGAATAATAGAGGGGAATAATAGGGACGGAATAATAGGGACAGACACCCACTTTCTTTGATAATTAATATTTTACTTTTAAATTAGATAGATAGAGGCAAGTGTGCCAGGCCAATAATTCGGTAACCTTTTACGGAAAACCCATGGGTTCTGATAGGACCTGAGTGAGTTTCTTAACCGGATGGTTAAGACATTAGGAATTACTATAGATAGACGCTCCAAAGGAAGACTTTGTAAAATGGAAAGCTAAACCATAGAAAAAATAGGATGTTCTCTGTTACTATTCTCCTCCCTTAAAAGCCTTTGTTTAAGGCTTTCAGACCCCCTTCAGGAATGCCCTTTAAACGCACGTAGAGTGCCTTTAAACGGGCCTTAATTTTCGAAAAATCGGTAATTACGACGTTTTTTTTAGCCTTTTTTGACTTACCCGAAACTCTGTAACCCTTACAGGAAGCCATTTTTGGATTTTGAGAAAGCAAAAATAGGTCAAAAAACACTCATTTTCCGAGGGTAAAAGTATAGGTTGAGGCAAAATAGGCGCTTAAAATCAAAATACGAAGCCCACCCTTGAAACCCTTATTATATAAGGCTTTCAGGAAGCTATTTTTCCATAGATTTTACACTATTTCCCTTCTGTCATTACAAAACACGGCATAAACAAGGGAGATAAATATAATAGAATTAGAGTATTTACCAGTTTTTGTAGTAAAAAACAGTAAAACTCTAAAACGTAGAAAAAATAAGGGTTTCCGCGTTTTTTTGTTATATAGGATGTTGGCTACACTTCTAAAATACAAAGAAAATAAGGCTAAAAATGGCTAAAAACCCATTTTTAGCAGCCTGAAAGCCTTGCAAAATAAGGCTCTTAACGAAAAATCGTCGTAGCGGCGTTTCTGGAGGGTGCCTGGAGTGATTTATCATATTTTTTAAAATAGGCGCTTAAAAGGGCTTATTTTAGATGTAGTTGGAAAGCCTTATTTTATAAGGGTTTGAGGGGGTTTTTCTCAAAAAGAAGGATTTTTAAATCTTTTGTCGAATTTAAGAATATAAAGGGAAAATTTTAAAAATATTTTGTAGGACGGCAAAAAATAATGAGTGAAATTCTTTTAGAAAAATTGAAGGCCGAAATGAAGATTAACCCTGAGAGAGTGGCCCTTTCTTTGGGATAGTGGATAGTGGGGTCTGGCTTCACAAGTTCACAAAATAATGTTATACTGAAAAAAATAAAAATAGGGGATAGTCATGGCCAGAAAGCCAAAGGGCCATTACGAGGGAGCACTTTATCATGTTACGGTTCGAGGGAATAATCGTTCCTATATTTTTAGAAGTAAGTACAACCGTCCCTTTGTTCTCTGACCTTCGGTTATATTGCCGGCTTGAATGCGGCTGCTGAACCTGTCAAAGTGGGTTAAAGAAATTAATCTGTTTAGTATGAAAGGAGGTTTTTCATGAAGTATGTTAAGGTTGCTCAAACAAACGAACTAAATGCAGGAGAAAAAAAGAAAATATCTTTAGAAGGTAAAGAGATACTTATGACGAATATTCAAAACTCATATTATGCAATCGACAACATTTGCCCGCACATGGGAGGTTCTCTATACGAAGGAAAACTTAATGGCAACCACATTATCTGCCCAAAACACGGTTCTATCTTTGATGTAACAACTGGGAAAGTTATCCAGAGTGGTAAACTGTTTTTTCTCAAGGTCAAGGTACATGATCTTCGCAATTACCCCATTAAAATAGAAGGAACCGATATATTGCTTGGGATTGAATAAACTATGTAAAAGATAGTGGGTTCAGGCTTCACAATTTCACAAAATATACAAGCAGAGAAAGTTTCATTTTGATTTATAGATTAATCAAACCAGGTCAATAAACCGATTAAGGCATAACCGGCTGCAAAAAACAGTGTTCCCCAAACGAATACACTAGCGGGAATATTTTTTTCAGTATAGTTTTTTTGTTTTAGAAAAGTAATCTTTACCAAATCTCCCAACATCATAAGGAAAGCAAAAACCGGCAATGTTTCCCATCCCGTATTTTTTGTTAAAGCAATCAACATTCCCCAGTGTCCCAGGTTGTTAAACAGCACAAAAATCATGGAGGAGATTTCTTTGTTCTGCCAGCGGTTAAAGATGGCGAAAAATATACCGAGTGTCAATATCCCCAAAAGAATCCATTGAAACAAATGTATCCCCGAGGGTATCGACCAAATAGGGGAGCTAACACTGAATCGGAAAGCCCGTATACCGATAAACAAGGCTATCGCTTTAATCACCGTTTCCAGCCATCCCAGGAGGGTCCAGTTGTAAAAATACCAAGTATGAGAATTGTTCATATCTGTTTTCTTATTCATTTTATTATACCTCCAATCTCTCTTAATATCATTTCAATTAAAGAACATTGGGGTTGTATTATGGAAAGAAAATAAAGGATACTTCTTCTTTTTATTAAAATAACTCTTAATTACATTATTTGCAAGTGAAAACAACCGTTTATCATATCAATGCATCATTTTCAACCAACTCGATAAAAAGTTTCGCGAAAATACAAGGGGACGGTTCTCTGTTTGACAATACCCTATCGGCATTATAAACTATCATTGGGTGAATTGATATGCCAAGGGTAGCCAGAATAAAAAGTAAAAGTAAAATCTATCACATCATGATAAGAGGCATTAATCGGCAGAACATCTTCTCCGTTGATGAAGATTATAAAAAATTTATTGCCATTCTTTCTAAGTACCATAAAAAAAGTGAATATGAAATCTATGCCTACTGTTTAATGAGCAACCATGTTCACTTATTAATTAAAGAAGAAAGAGAAGCTCTCCCTCATGCCATGAAGAGAATAGGGACCAGCTATGTCTCCTGGTACAACTGGCAGTATAATCGGAAAGGACACCTATTCCAGGACAGATACAAGAGTGAACCGGTGGAAGATGATGTCTATTTCCTGACCGTGTTGAGATATATTCACCAAAATCCCCTAAAAGCAGGATTGACCAATGATATTGCCTCCTATCAATGGAGTAGTTATCATGAATATATTAACCAACCGAAGATAGTCAATATCGAATTTGCCCTTAAAATGTTCCACCAAGAAAGGGACAAAGCGATCGAAAGGTTTGAACGGTTTAATCAAGAACCAAACAATGATCAATGTCTTGAGATGCCCACAAAAAGAGAGACTCTCTCCGATAAAGAGATAAGGCATTTAGTATTAAGTAAATATCATATAGAATTAGTCACCCTGCAAAATGCTCCTACAATTATTCAAGACAAGGTTTTAAAATATCTAAAAGAACTGGATGGCTGCTCGTTAAGGCAGGTGGCCAGATTAACTGGATTTACGGTCAATAAGATCTTTAAAGTATAAAACAGAGAACCGTCCCTTTGTTTTTTTAAAATTACTGGAATTATTGATTTAGTACAACGGTTCTTTGTCACATAAAGGAGGATGTATAATCATGAAGGTCATTGCGATAAATGGCAGCCCTCGAATGGAAAAGGGGTATACCGCTTTAATCCTTACTCCCTTCATCCAGGGAATGATAGATGCCGGAGCCGAGGTCAAGCTATTCTACGCTAGACGTCTTAAAGTAGACCCCTGTACTTGTGGCCAGATGTACTGCTGGTATGGAAAGTCCGGAGAATGCTGCATCCAGGATGATATGCAGGTGCTCTATCCTCAACTTAGAGAGGCAGATATCCTTATATTAGCCACGCCGGTTTATATCCCACTACCAGGCGAGATGCAGAATTTCATCAACCGGCTTTGCCCTTTAATTGATCCTACCTTAGAGAATCGCGAGGGACGTACACGAGCCAGATTTTGTAAACAGGTTAAGATCCGGAAAATCCTGCTCCTATCTACCGGTGGATGGTGGGAGAAAGCGAACTTTGAAACAGTACTGCACATTACCGAGGAGCTGGCTAAAAATGCGAGTGTGGCATTCGCCGGTGCAGTGCTCAGACCCCACGCCTTCTTGATGAAGGAGAAGGGCAAATTGACCAAAGATGGGGAAGCCGTACTGAATGCGGTAAGAAGAGCAGGCTACGAGCTGGTCAAAGAGGGTGGAATGAATAAAGAAACCCTTGATGCGATAAGCCGCCCGCTCATATCCGAGGAGGGGCTCAGGCGCCGGTATAACGATGAGTTGGGTCAGAAAAAGGGGTAAGATACTGTCTTAACTAGGTGAAATAAAGTGCATAAAAGAGAGGATAGTGCATCTTAGAATTTGAATAATTCTCAAAAGAGTCCTTAAAAAAGAGGGGAGTTTTCACCCAGTCTGCCCTACCCGGCTTACCCCGGTAAGCGTTGAAATTGGCAGAATGTATTATTGTGATGATATGATCATAAAAGAGATACGACCAAAAACTATTCTATCTATATCGAAGGTTTATAAATACGTTATAAATCCTTACATAGGCTGCCAACACAGTTGCTCATACTGCTATGCTCGTTTTATAAAAAGATTTACCGGACACCGTGAACCCTGGGGTCAATTTGTTGACGTAAAGGTCAATGCGCCCGAATTATTAAAAACAGAAATCATCAAGAAAAAACCTGGAAAGGTTTGGATAAGTGGCGTATGTGATCCATACCAGCCGCTGGAGGCAAAATATAAACTTACCCGTCAGTGTTTGGCCATACTTGCAGAAAATAATTGGCCGGTTGTGGTGCAAACAAAATCGCCTCTGGTCCTGCGAGATATGGATATTCTAAAAAAGGGAAAAGATTTTGAAGTTGGTCTTAGTATCGGAACGGCTAATGATGGGATCAGAAAATTATTTGAGCCCGATGCTCCTGCCATAAAGGATAGAGTGATGGCGCTTGATGAATTACATCGGGCTGGTATACGGACTTATGCCATGATTGCTCCAATGCTTCCGGGGGCAGAAGATCTTGCGGAAACTCTTGGGGAAAAAGTTGACTATATAATCATCGATCGAATGAACTATCGATATGCCGATTGGGTTTACCGAAAGTATAGACTGAAGGATAAAATGACTGATGATTTTTTTTATCAAACAAGACAAAAACTTTTCTTAACATTCGGTAAATTGGGAATTAATTGTTAAAGGATAAATTGATAGTAGATTTAGCAGAAAATACACAAAAGATTAATTCTTGCGATACCACATTATTTTCTTAGATAATCATTTTTTACTTTTAAATTAGATAAAAGGGAAGACTCCGTAAAAGGGAAAATTAAACCATAGAAAAATAGGAATATCCCCATTTTACTAAGGATGAGTTTAAATATAGGACCCATAATGCCTTATGTATGATTTTGCTTTTCTATAGAAAGGTAGAAGGGGAATAGGAGGAAACTTACATGAAAACAGTACCGCTTCCAACGCAGGCTGATGCTAAATCGCCTGCGGGTGGGGATATTCGTTTCCTCATAGATGGCGAAACTGGCAACATGATCCACAGTACTGTTCCACCACATCAAATAAATAAAGCGACTGTTCATGCAACTGTTCACGAATTCTGGTGTGACAGGGGACGGTTCTTTGACACACTTATTGGTATGAACGAGATCAATTCTTATAGTATTTTAATATTAAAAATAAGAAAGAAGGAAGTAAACTATGGAAAATCCATTTACGCTTTATGATGAAAAATTAAAAATCTTACTTGATGGTTATTTAAATTGGTGTAATAAAAATGAAGAGGATAAAAAATATCCGGAGATTGAGAGACAGAAAGCTGAAGAGAGAAAAAAGACTTTGCTTAACAAAGAATATCTTTCAGGTTTATCTGATGAAGAATTAGTTGATGTAGTTTTGAAGTATATTAAAACACTGGAAGGACCAGTTGGAATTAAGTTGGGGATACCTACAGTGTCATCAACTATTAGTCAAATAAGAAAAAATATTCTTTATTTTATTGATTCCGCAGGGGATGTTTTTAAAAAAGCTGCTGATATTCTTAGCGGAGATTATAGAATTGATAAGTTTTCCAAATCATTTTGGTCACCCCTTTTTCTTGCACAGTATCCAAAACTATTACCTGGTTGGAATAATAAGACTGAAGATTTTTTAAAGAAAGTGGGGGTAAATATAAAAACTGCAAAACTTTCTACCGAAGAAAAATATAGGATGCTTTCTAATGCCTATTTATATTTGGAAGGGTTAGATAGTCGACAAGATTTTTATAGTTTAAACCATCTTAACCATTATGGAACAGCAACAGAAGAAGGGAGATCACTGATAGATAAGTTGTTATTTGATTTTGATGAATGGGTTAATCTCGGCTATACAAAGAATTTGATAAATAATTATATAGAGATACGAAATAGAAAAGACCTGGAATTATGGAACGAGGAATATAAATGGGATATTTTACCAAAAGTAAATAAAGAATTTTTTAAAGAACCCATGACAGTAGATAATGTTGTAGAAAAGATAGTTATTTTAGAAAAAAATAATCCAACTTCCGGAAGTTTTGTCCACTTTGGTAACCTTATGGACTTGAAAGAAATAGCACAGCAAAAACCGGAAGTAGTTTTGGAATCTTTGGAATTATTATTTACAGGGGATGATATTCTTTGTGAAAGAATTGATAATATTATTAAAGAATTTAAAAAAATAAAAAAAGACGCAAAAATAGGAACCCCTTTATGTGGATATCTTTTAGCAATGTATGATTATAAGAAATATCCTTTGTATAAAGATTCTGTTTTCCAAAAGTTTAAAAGAATAATTGAAAAAGAGAAAGAATGGAAATCATATACAATAGGTATGAAGTATCAATGTTTTCAGGGAGTATGTCTAAAAATGGGAGATTATCTAAAGAAAAGCAATTTGAAAGATATAAAAGTAAATGATATTGAAGTGCCGGTTGGGATAACTGCGCTTGATGGCCAGGATTTTTTCTATCATTTAGAAATTAAAGAAGTACAATATTGGCGAGTAATTGAACCATTAGATACTAAAGGATATATTTTATGGCCAACCTGTAGAGAGAAAGGGCTTATAGCTATTGGCTATCTAAATAAATCCAACTCTTCAGATGTAAAAAATATGCAGCTGGAGATGAAAATTGGAGATAAAGTTATAGCTTACCTGGAAAAAAATAGAATTGGAGGGATTGGTACAATAACAGGAGAATATGAAGACTATAGCCGGGATAAGCCAAAAGATAAAGGTTTGTTTGATGGAGATTTTTGGCGCCGAAGGAAAGTAAGATGGGATTATCTTCCACCTAAAGGTGAGTTTTGGCGATTAAGTGATCCGCTTCCAGGAGTTCATAGGACAGTTTTTAAATTGAGCAAGGCGCAATATGATGAAATAATAAAGGAGATCAATTCAGACACAGATATTAAGGGACCCACCAAAGAAGAAGTTTTAAAAGAAATATTTTTAAAAGAAGAAAAATTTAACCAGATTTGTTCTCTTTTAGATAATACTAAGAAGAAACAGATAATATTTCAAGGTCCTCCGGGAACAGGGAAAACTTTTGTTGCCCAAAAAATTGCCCTATATTTAACCCAATCAGAAGATAGGATTGAAACTATTCAATTTCATTCTTCTTATTCTTATGAAGATTTTATTGAAGGATACAGACCCAAAGATGGTAAATTTGTATTGGAGGCAGGTATTTTTAAATTATTTTGTGAGAGAGCAAAAGAAGATGGAGATAAAAAATATATATTGATTATTGACGAGATTAACCGGGGGAATCTATCTAAAATTTTTGGTGAATTATTATATCTATTGGAATATCGAGATAAAAAAGTTAGGCTTACTTACTCCCAGAAAGAGTTTTCTATTCCTGAAAATGTTTATATTATCGGGACCATGAATACTGCTGACCGTTCTTTGGCAATTATGGATTATGCCTTAAGGAGAAGGTTCTATTTTGTAGATATTAAATGCGAAACAAAAAGACTTGAGGAATGGTTAAATGAAAATGGCTGCATACTAAAAGCGAGTGAATTAATCGGGGCAATAGAGAATATGAATAACCAAATTAAAGACGAAATGCATTCTGAAGATTTTGCTATAGGACATAGTTATTTTATGAGAGAAGGCTTAGATAGTGATAAATTAAAAGAGGTTATGGATTTTGGAGTTAAGTCGCTTCTAAAAGAATATTTTTTTGATAAAGAAGAGAAAGTTGAAGAAATAACCGGGGTTATGAATAAATTTTGTGATAAAGAAAATAATGAAAAAGAATAGGAAGAAATAATGTATTTAAACATTTCTCCCTCAAATATAATATTTATCCTTGCTTATGCTTTTGATTTAAAATGGGATTATTTAGAAAAAGAAATTAGCGAGACAGATTTTCAGGAGTCTTCTTTTTTTGAACTTTTGGTCTTTGTTCTTACAATGTGGACTAATAAATTAAGAAGGCAGGGGCTTTTTAGATCCTTTCTGGAGGTAGAAGATGAAATAAAAAGAATTCGCGGTAAGATTCTTTTTAAGCCGAGCATGAAAAGCAATGGATTGAGCAGCAATACTCTATGTTGTCAATTTGATGAACTATCTTTTGATATTTTGGAAAACCAGATTTTATTATCTACTCTTGAATTTTGCGAAAAGGAATTGGTTAAGAGAAAGAGAAAGGTTAAAGGAAAGAAAAGGCAAGATGATATAAGTGATCTTGCGTTATCTGCTTATAATCTTGTACGTCTTTTATCTTCTCAAGTCTCTTATCGCCCACTAAGTATCCAGTTATTCAATCAACTTTTTTTCCATAGAACGAATATTGCCTATAAACCCATACTTAGAATATGTAGATTTATCTATGATTCTGCTGTTTTAGCGCAAGAAGGTGAGGAGAAGTTTTTTGATATCCCGGAAAATAAGATGAGCGAAATCTTCGAGAGATTTTTAAGAAATTACTTAACGGAAAATCTAAAAGGTGAGAGAATCAAAGTTGATAGTCCCAACCCTAGAAGTTGGGTTGTATCTGCCGATGAATTAAATGTTAAAGTAAAATACATTCCCAGTATACATCCTGATATTGTGATTTGGCAGAAAGGCGATCCTAAATTTGTAATTGATGCAAAATTTTATGCAAAAGCTATGAATAAAAATAAATGGTGGGGCAGGGATGAAGTGGTCGGGGAAGAAAAAGAAGAGAGTAAAAGCTTTAAGACTCATAGCCATAATTTATATCAAATAATTGCTTACACTAATTATTATAATTGTGATGGTCTTTTAGTGTATGCCCAAACAGAAAGTTCTTCTTTTGAAGAACTGGTAAAAATTAATCCTGAATATTATTCTGATAAAGATTCATGTTATCGGCGATTTGGTTTTCGCACTTTTGATTTTTCCGGAGATTTTGAAGGTTTTAGGACAAGGTTAGATGATTTTGTAGAGCAAATTAGTAAGCTTGCGTCTTTAAGTACAAGCGAATCTTGAGGCCGGATAAAAGAAAAATATTATTTATCTATTTAGCGTACAATGTTACGGATGGTTTTAAATAAATAGGACATATGTACTATGTAAATAATTCGATAACTCTTAGCGGAAGACGCGCCAAGAAGTTTTATATTTCTTGCAGGGTGAAAGTCCTTGTTGGGTAAGGTCTAGCCAACCACCCATACTGAGTGTTGCATTGAAACTAATTTGTCTTTTACGGAAGCGAGTATTTCTGAAGAGCCCAGTGCGGTAGTTCCGCACGCTGGGATCTGTGCGGGAGCAGTCGGGTAACTGGCTGTCCTACCGTGACAACCTATGGGATCTGCGGACTTTCTTAACCAGATGGTTAAGACATTAGGAATTACTATAGATAGCCGCTCCAAAGGAAGACTTTGTAAAAGGGAAAATTAGACCATAAAAAAATAGGATGTTTCTTATTTTAATTTAAAAAAGTCAATGAGGTATTGGAGGATTTATTGTGAGAGAAGAACAAGATATTGAATTTAAAAAAGAGTGGCGCAATGAACATCTGAAGACTATTGCTGGTTTTGCCAATACCGAAGGCGGAGTGATGTGTATAGGCATAGATGATAATGGTAGAGCAGTTACTCTGTCAAATATAAAGAAACTTTTGGAAGACATTCCAAATACGATAAGAAACAAACTTCAAATTACTCCTTCTGTAAAAATAGAGGAAAAGGATGATAGAGAAGTAATAAAGATAACCGTTAACTCTTCAGATTTTCCTGTATTTCTTGATGGAAAAATAAATATAAGGTCAGGAAGTACAACGCAAGAGCTCAAAGGTAGTGAACTTACAAATTTCTTGTTGGAAAAGACGGGTAAAACATGGGATTCTTTAACTGTTGATGCAGCATTTGATGATTTAGACTTTGAAACTTTTGAATATTTTAAAGGACTTGCTATTGATAGACTTCCGGAAATAAAAAAGGCTTCTTATAAAACGATATTTAAGAATTTAGAATTAATTACCAATGATGGAAAATTAACCAGGGCACTTATTTTACTTTTTGGGAAGAAGCCTCAAACATTTTTTATTACTGCTCAGGGTAGAGTTGGAAGGTTTAAGGCCCCAACAGAAATTTTAGATACCGTTATCGCCGACGGAAACCTTTATAAGCAATTGGACACATTGATGAATACTGTTAAAAAACATTTAAATGTAAGATTTGAGATAAAGGGAATTGAGCGTAAAGATGTGTGGGATTATCCTCTTGAAGCACTAAGGGAGGCAGTTATAAATGCATTAATCCATAAAGACTATCTAAGCACAGCAGAGATACAGATAAAAATTTATGATGACAGGCTCTGGATATGGAATCCCGGAAGATTGCCAAAACAGCTCACTATTGAGAGTTTAAAAACAGAACATTCCTCTTTTCCGAAAAACCCACTCATTGCTTCTGTTTTTTATTATGCAGGTTTTATAGAAAGGTGGGGTTCTGGCACAAAAAGGATGATTGATTTGTGCAAAGTCCAGGGTTTGCCGGAACCTGTGTTTAAAGAAGAATTTGGTGGGATTAGTGTGTATTTCCATAAAGATATTTACACAGAAGAATATTTGAGAAAATTTGGACTTAACGAAAGACAGATAATAGCAGTGATGTATGTAAAGGAAAGAGGGAGAATTACAAATAAAGAGTATCAAGACATTAACAATGTTTCTAATAAAACAGCTTATTTAGAATTATCAAATACTGTTGGAAGGGCCATATTTAAAGTTGAAGGTAAAGGTAAATCAACAACCTATACTCTGAAGGTAACGAAAAGGTAATGAAAGTAATGTAATAGTAATGAATATCAAATTTATACAAAAATACAATAGGAAGGTAATAATATAAGGCGAAAGTACGAATTGTCATAACAGACATTTATCGGACAAATTAGACATATTTCGGACATTTATCCGACATAGGCCGCAAAGTCTATACTAAAAAATTAGATGATAATCTATTTGAACCTTTAAATAAATTAGCACATTCCATTTTCTTAGGTAATTAATTTTTTAATTTTAACTAAAATAAACAGGGAAAGTGTGCCAAGTCAATAATTCGATAACTCTTAGCGGAAGACGCGCCAAGAAGTTTTATATTTCTTGCAGGGTGAAAGTCCTTGTTGGGTAAGGTCTAGCCAACCACCCATACTGAGTGTTGCATTGAAACTAATTTGTCTTTTACGGAAGCGAGTATTTCTGAAGAGCCCAGTGCGGTAGTTCCGCACGCTGGGATCTGTGCGGGAGCAGTCGGGTAACTGGCTGTCCTACCGTGACAACCTATGGGATCTGCGGACTTTCTTAACCAGATGGTTAAGACATTAGGAATTACTATAGATAGCCGCTCCAAAGGAAGACTTTGTAAAAGGGAAA
>ASPA01000027.1 GCA_000405605.1 Atribacteria bacterium SCGC AAA255-G05 | reverse complement strand
TTACTGGATCCTCGTGGTCTGTATTTGCTTATAGTGGTTAAAGATCTGGAAGAGGTAAATACTTTTAAACCAATAGTAGGAATGTAATTTATCAGTAATAATTAAACCAGTTCATCTAAATTATATAGGCTTTCAGAAAACTCGCTCTTTAAAAATTAAATATTAGGAAGGAAAGATTTTACAAAGCGAATCTTATCTTTGTTATCTGTTTTGGCAGCGGTCAAGGTTATAAGAAGAGCAGTAATATGGGCGATAGTGTAGTTATTAGAGACGGCCCGGAATTCTCTGAAAAAATATTAAGCTCAAACTTATCTTTAGTAAATACAAGCTGAGAGATAATTACTTTATTGTCTATTACATTAACTTCTTTGGTTTTTATAAAATGGGTAATTCAAATAAGACAGCAGAGGGAATAAAATTAGGGTAACCCTTTACAAAGAATAATGCTAGCAAGAAGCTTAACAGATTTTATTATACTATCAAAAAGCAATGTATTACAAGGACTATTTCAAAATAACGGAGAAACAGATATTTTAAAACGATTATTATGGGTGATATAATTTTTAATCTAAATTTTATTATGTTTTGCTTTATTTGTATGTAAATAATACTTATATTAAGTTTATATTTTAAATAAAGAGATAGGAGGAATAAATCAATGAATTTTAAAGATAGAGTAGCGATTGTAACAGGTGCCGCCAGCGGAATAGGTCGTGCAACAGCAATTCAGTTAGCGAAAAAGAATGCAGATGTAATAATTGCCGATTTAAATATAGAAGAAGCTAAGGAGTTAGAAAAATTCCTAAAAGATAATTATAATGGACAATTCCAAGCGAAAAAACTTGATGTTAGTAGGAAAGATAGAGTAGATGAATTTGTTTCTGAAGTTATAGAAAAGTTTAAAAAAATTGATATTTTAGTTCATTGTGCTGGAATAGCTCATTTTGGTGAAGATTTTATAGATTTAAAAGAGGAAAGTTGGGATCGGGTAATTGATATAAACTTAAAAGGTACATTTTTGATGGGGCAAAGGGTTATGAAAGAGATGAAAAAGAATAAATATGGTAGGATCGTAAATATTGGTTCAATAGCTGGAGAAGTAGGAAGTGTTTTATCCGGAGCAAACTATGCGGCATCAAAAGGGGGCGTACATGCTTTGACGAAAACAATGGCCAAATATGGAGCGAAATATAATATCACCGCTAATTGTATAGCCCCTGGCCAAATTAATACAAGAATGGTTAGTATTTGGAATAATGAAGAGAGAAAAATATTTACGGACAAAATACCTTTGGGAAGATTTGGAGAACCTGAAGAAGCAGCCTCTGCAATATTATATTTAGCTTCTGATGAAGCATCTTTTATTACTGGAGTAGTATTAGATGTAAATGGAGGGATATTAATGGCATAGAGGGTTTTTTAGTGGGGATTAGAGCCGGTTAAATAAATATCATGTTTGTAAAGGTGTGAATTGGCACTAGAAGAAAGAGGAGAGAGGAGATTAAGAAATAGAAATTATGGAAAATAAATTTAATCCTATAAAAGATTATAATTTGTCTAAAGAGAAACTAATAAAAATGTATCAGGATATGCTAAAAATTAGATATTTTGAAAATAAAATAACTGACCTTTATTCCAAAGGGCTTATGCCTGGTTTAGCTCATCTATATATTGGGGAAGAAGCTATTGCAGTGGGAGTTTGTAATAATTTAACTGAACGTGATTTTGCTACCAGTACGCATCGTGGACATGGACACTTAATTGCTCAAGGGTGTGACCTAAAAAGAATGATGGCTGAGGTTTTAGGCAAGGAAGATGGTTACTGCAGAGGTAAAGGTGGCACCATGCATATTGCAGACTTTAGCAAAGGTATTTTAGGAGCGAATGGCATAGTCGGAGCAGGAATACCTATTGCCACTGGGTCAGGTTATTCAGCAAAAGTAAGAGGTACAGACCAGGTGACAGTAGCTTTTTTTGGTGATGCTGCCTCTAATCAAGGGACTTTTCATGAAAGTATAAATATGGCTGCTGCTTGGAAGCTACCAGTTATTTATGTCTGCGAAAACAATTTATATGGTATTTCAGTTGATATACGAAAAGTAGCTAATACAAAAGATATAGCTACTCGAGCTTTAGCCTATGATATTCCCGGAGTTGTAGTTGATGGTAATGATGTATTAGAGGTGTATATGGTTACCAAGGAAGCTGTAGAGCGAGCAAGACGGGGTGAAGGGCCTACTTTAATAGAGGGTAAAACTTATCGATGGAAGGGACACCATCTGGGGGATCCTGGCCGAGTCTATCGTTTAGAAAAAGAGACGAAGGAATGGATGGCACGTTGCCCTATAAAGACATATAAAGAGAGACTATTAAACGAAAATGTTGCTACAGATAAAGAATTAGTCATAATAGAAAAAGAAATAAAACAAATGGTAGAAGAAGCTGCTAATTTTGCGATTAAGAGCCCTTATCCCAAAGAAGAAGAGGCCTTTGAAGATCTTTTTACTGAACCGGAAGGAGTAAAGTAAAACAATGAGAAAAATAACTTATGGTCAGGCAATTTGTGAAGCTATCGATGAAGAGATGGCCAGAGATAAAAGTGTCATTTTTTTAGGAGAAGATATAGAAGTATTAGGGGGGAATTTTAGGGCTACTCCAGGGTTATACGAAAAATATGGCGGATGGAGAGTTAGGAATACACCAATTTCTGAGAATAGTTTTACTGGTTTAGGTTTAGGTGCCGCCTTAACTGGTTTACGGCCAATTGTTGAGATTATGTTCTGTGATTTTATGATGTTAGCAGGTGACCAAATAGTAAATCAAATAGCCAAAATACGTTATATGTCAGGAGGACAAGCGAGAGTTCCCTTAACTATACGTACTACATTAGGAGCAGGTCGTTCTACTGCTGCCCAACATTCTCAAAGCCTCCAGGCAATAGTTTGCCATATCCCGGGGCTAAAAGTGGTAATGCCATCTTCTGCTTCTGAGGCTAAAGGTCTATTAAAGACAGCAATCAGAGATGATAACCCTGTAGTATTTTTTGAACATAAAATGGAATACAATAAAACCTATGAAGTACCAGAAGGAGAATATATTATACCTTTTGGAGTTGCTAATATCTTAAAAGAGGGGAAAGATATTACCATTGTTGGGACTTCTAATCAAGCTCTCAAGGCCCTTCAAGCAGCAGAAGAATTAACCAAAGAAGGGATAGACGCTGAAGTAATTGATCCCAGGACTTTAGTCCCCTTGGATAAAGATACTATTATTAAATCAGTTAAAAAGACCGGCAGGTTACTCATTGTAGATGAAGGATATGAACGTTGCGGGGTAGCCGGGGAGATTGCTATGTCCATTTTAAAAGATGTCTTTTATCATCTAAATGCACCAATCGAACGCCTAACTACTGCTAATGTTCCTATACCTTTTAGTCCTGCTCTAGAATTTCCTCTTATCCCTGATGAAAAGAAGATCTATCAAAGAGTAAAAGATATGGTATTAGGATAGGGAGGTAAAAAATGGTAGAATATGTAATAATGCCTAAATTAGGATTTAATATGGAAAAAGGAACTTTATTGAGGTGGAGAAAAAAAGAAGGGGATTTTGTAAAAGAGCAAGAAGTGCTTTTTGAAATTGAAACCGATAAAACTGTTATGGAAGTAGAGGCTCAAGTCTCTGGTGTTTTAAGAAAGATATTAGTGACTGAGGGAGAAGAAGTCCCTGTAACACTACCCATTGCTATTATAGGTGATAAAGACGAAGATATTAGTAAAATGATTAACAAAGCCTGTCAAAAATTAGGAAAATCTGAAATGACAGAAGAAGAACCTAAAGAAGTTAAGAGGATCTCCCAGGAGATTGCGGAGAAAGGGCAAATAAAACCGAAAAAAGAAAAAAAAGAATTTAAAAAAATTTCTCCGGGAGCTCGAAAAAAAGCAAAAGAATTAGGAGTAGAAGTACAGTTAGTAGAAGGAAGTGGCCCTGGAAGAGTAGTAATTGAAAAAGATATATTAAATTATTTTCAATTAAAAAGAGAAACATCTAAAACCTTTATTAAAGAAAAAGATATAGAGAAAAGAATACCGTATATAGGTATGAGAAAGATAATTGGCGACCGGCTCTCTCAAAGTAAATTTACTGCTCCTCATATTTATTTTACCATATCTGTTGATATGACAAAGGCAATAAGTTTTCTGGATACCTATAACTTGGATCTTCAATTAAAGGTAACAATTAATGATCTAATAGTTTTTATAGTGGCTAAGGTTTTAAAGGAGCAACCTAATATTAATTGTTTATTAGTTGGTGAAGAAATCGTCTATCATAAAGATATTAATATTGGAGTAGCAGTAGCTATAGAAGAAGGTCTTATTGTTCCTGTAGTAAAAAATGCTGATAAAAAGAGCTTATCTACTCTATCTAAAGAGACAAAAAAGCTGATTAAATTAGCTCGGGAAAGAAAGTTAATGCCTGAGGATTATAAAGGTGGAACTTTCACTGTATCTAATCTAGGTATGTATGAAATAGAGAGCTTTACTGCTATCATCAATTTTCCTGAAGCTGCTATATTAGCAGTTGGAGGGATTAAAAGAGTTCCTGTGGTGATAGAGGAGGAAGAGGTAGAGAAAATAGAGGTTCGTTCTATAATGAAGATTACTCTTTCAGTGGATCATCGCTTAATTGATGGGGCAAAGGCAGCAAGCTTTTTAAAACAGGTAAAATACTATTTAGAATTTCCCGAACAGCTTGTCATTTAAAACTGAATCATCCTAATAAATATTTGTGTAATAATAACAAAAAAAATTATGATAAAGCATATTCATAATATTATACAAAGAAAATTGTACATATAATATTGTATGTTTATAGCAGTAAATAAATATATTTGTGAAAGAAGTAAAAAATTATGGATCTAAATTAATTAGAAATCGTGTAGAAGAAAATCTCAATGTTAATTTTTTAAAAACCAAAAGTCTTTTAGTATATATAAATGCTATTATTTCAAACTGTCGGGTTGACTATATTACTAGATAGATTTGATGGGAGACAAAAGGAGGTGATAAAAAATGTAAAAATATTATTTTCAAGTAGGGGTTTTGTAAAAGGTATTTCTCATTTAGTATTCATTATGTTGTTTTGCATTGAAAAATGAGGAATTATATTAGTTTTAAATATGTTGAAATGAAATGTAGAATAAAAATAAGGAGGTATATTATGAAAAAGTTACTAGTGTTTGCCTTAGCTATTTTGGTTGCCGGTTCATTGTGGGCCGCCGGTAGTCAGGAAGATGTAAGAGCTGCTTCGGCAGATAGTCCAATCACTATTAAACTCGGTCACGTTACATCTACTGTTGAGCCGATAGGCCAAGCTTTTGAGTTTTATGCGAAACAGGTATACGAAAGGACAGACGGCAGGGTAATTATTGAAGTGTATCCTGGCGGGGCTCTCGGCACTAATAAAGAAATGTATGAGCAAGCACGGGTTGGAGCTTCGGTTATTGCTAACGTCGATCCGGGATATTTATCCGATTATGTAGCGGACATAGGTGTAGTAAACGGACCGTATCTTGTTAAAACGCCGGAAGAGTATAATAAGATACTTGAGACGGATTGGTACAAAGGAATAGAAGATTCCCTGTATGAGCAAGGTTTTAAAGTACTTACCTTGAATATGTATTTTGGACCGAGAAATATTATTGCCGATAAACCAATACGGACTCCGGCAGATTTAGTTGGTGTGGATATAAGAACTCCACCCAATGTTATGTGGATCGAAACCTTTAAAGCTTTAGGCGCTAATCCTGTTAATCTTGCATGGTCGGAGGTTTACAGCGGACTTGCGCAGGGAGTTGTTGACGCGGCAGAAGCACCATTGGGTTCCCTTTGGGGTTCGAAATTATATGAATCCAAAAAAGTTATCTCCATGACCGGACACTTTAAGGCATTTGTTGGAATGGCAATGGGGAGGAAGTACTGGGAAACCCTTCCAGAAGACGTTCAGAAAATCCTTCTTGAAGAAGCAAAAAATGCCGGAGATAAGCTTACGGAGCTTACACTAGGCTCTATAGAGGAATACAAAGACAAATTCCGCGAGCAGGGTTGTACTATCATTGAAGATGTTGATCTAAAGGCTTTTCAGGAAAAAACAAAATCTGTTTATGAAGCTTTTCCTAATTGGACACCAGGCTTGTATGACACAATTCAAGGATTTTTAAGATAAGCCTATTATCCAAGTTCGCGGTATGGAATATTGGGTCTTATATTGCGTTCCTGATCATTACAGGCTCTTTCAAGAATCATAGAACCTTGGAAGAGCCTTATTTGAAGTAATAGGTAAGGTTTTTCCAATTACCTATCAGTAAAGCCTCTAACTTCATTTACGGAATTGCCCAAGATAAGGTCGCCATGAATTTAAAAAGCTGAGGTTTAACCTTGGCACCGTAATAATCCTATAATATCGATTGTAAATTTTTTGGAAAAACTTACCTATTACAAAATAAGATTTTGGAAAAACTAAACTATTACTATTAGAAAAAAAAGAGGATTTGGATGTGAGAGTTTTTAAATGGACATTAAACAACTTTGAAGAAATTGTTAGTGGAATTGCCATGATTGTAACGATCGCGAGCATATCTATTGGAGTGTTTAGCCGATATGTTATGCGTAATCCGGTAATGTGGAGTGAGGAAGTGGCGGGTATAGCATTTACCTGGACAGTTTTTATTGGCGCCAGTGCGGCTTTTAAGCGGAAAATGCATATAGGTATTGATTTGTTAGTGAAAAAGTTTCCTCCGAAAATACAAATGGTTCTAATTATCTTGGCAAATATAATTATCTTTGGGTTTTTTGTTTTTATGGTTGTAGTAGGAACTAATTTTGCCCTTTATTCTGTAAAACAGCCGACTCCCATACTTCGTATTCCCAATACTTATTACCTTGTGTCAGTTCCTCTTGCGTTTATGTTAATGATTATTCACCAGATACGTATGTTCCTGACAACAGTACGTACATGGTTTTCTAAGGAGTAGCTCTATGGAATTTATTTCGATGATTCTTCTTTTTATTTTCTTTGCGATCAATATTCCTGTTGCCTTTTCCATTGCTATTAGTGCATTGGTCTATTTCTTTCTTGGTCAGATTATAGGCGGGGGACCATCTTTATCAATATTTATTCAGAAAATGGTCTCCCCAACCCACTCTTTTCCTCTTTTAGCTGTTCCATTTTTTATAATCAGCGGGACAATAATGAACTACGGGGGAATTACACGGCGCCTCATGGGATTAGCGGATGCATTAACCGGACACATGGTTGGCGGATTGGCCCAAGTGAATGTCGTGTTAAGTACCCTGATGGGAGGCCTATCGGGTTCGGCAAACGCTGACGCAGCAATGGAAAGCAAAATATTAGTCCCGGAAATGATTAAGAGGGGATATGATGCTGATTTCTCAGCAGTTATCACAGCCTGCTCCTCGGTTATTACCCCAATTATACCGCCGGGAATTGGTTTGATTCTTTATGGTGTTCTCGCTAATCAATCTATAGGAAAATTGTTTATAGGTGGTATACTTCCTGGAATTCTTCTTTGTTTCGCCCTCATGTTCGTCGTGGACAGAATTTCTAGAAAGAGAAATTATAAATCTTCCAGAAATAGAAGAGCGACAAGAAGTGAATTGTGGAGTGCCTTTAAGGAGTCTCTCTGGGCCCTTATGATTCCGGTCGGTATTATTGGAGGAATCAGATTCGGTGTTATTACCCCGACCGAAGCTGGTGCTATGGCTGCAAGCTACAGTTTTATAGTAGGTTTCTTCGCGTATAAAGATTTAAAAATAAAAGATATCCCCTCGATTGTTTTAGAATCAGTATTGAGTACTGCAATTGTCATGTTAATAATCTGCGCTTCCAGTGCCTTTGGTTATTACATAGCCTGGGAAAGAATTCCTATGCAAATTGCTGATGCTATGACCTCATTTACCCAGAACCCCTATGTAATGCTAATCTTAATAAACATCCTTCTTATTATTGTTGGGATGTTTATAGAAGGGACTGCTGCCCTCATTTTATTAACACCAATTTTGGTCCCTGTTGCCAATGCGTGTGGTATAGATCTTATTCATTTTGGAATTATAATGGTACTTAACCTGACCCTTGCAGGTGTCACACCGCCAGTAGGAACAATAATGTATGCTACGTGTTCAATGATAGGTGTACCAGTATCACGGTTCAGCAAGGAAGTTATTCCATTTCTCATAGCAATGTTTGGAGTTGTATTTCTGTTAACCTATGTACCGTTTATAGTTACTTTTTTGCCTGACTTGTTAATGAAATAAATTAAGAAAAGGGGAGTGAAGATGGAAAAAATGACATCGAAAGAGAGAATATTAACGACATTGAATCATAAAGAGCCGGATAGGGTACCGATTCATGAATTCATTTATAGCAGGAAACTGTATAAAGAGGTAATTGGAAGGGTCCCGGAGTATTATAATTCTGAAGATGTATTTGATTGCGCCCATGTTTTGGGTTTAGATGCGGGGATAATGCCTATAGGCGGATTCTCAGGTATAAGGACCGATTCAGATTCAAGAGAAGAGAAGGAATATCAAGATGAATGGCATATTACCTGGCGTAAAGGTGAAGGGGTCTCCTGGCCGGGGGATGCCCCTGTCGATTATCCATTAAAAAATAAAGAAGATTGGAAAAACTATCAGATACCGGACATTTATAAGCCAGGAAGACTTAAAGAAATTGATATCGCATTAAAAAAAGGAAAAGAATACGATATGGCGGTTTTCGGTACTATCAGAGGTCCCTTTACTTTGGCGTGGATGTTGTTTGGGTATGAGAAATTCTGTATGCTTATTTATGAAGATCCGGATTTATTGGATGAGGTAATCGCAGCGGTAACCGATTTTTATCTTTCCGCAGGAAAGATGCTTGTCGAAGACAGTGGCTTAAAATAGCAAAAGAATTAGCCAAAAAATAATGAAATTCTAAGAATAAGTGAGTATGCGAGATAATCTTAATTTAAAGAGGGGGTTAATAATATGCAGAAAATGACTTCAAGGGAACGTGTAAAAACAGTATTACATGGTAAAATTCCGGACAGGGTTCCTTTAATAGAATTTTTATATAGTAAGAAGTTATATAAAGAAATAATAGGGAGGATACCGGAATATTATAGTAGTGAAGATGTAGTAGATTGCGCTTATGAATTAGGAATTGATATAGCACCTATACCGATCGGAGGCTTTTCTGGGGTGAGAAATGATGCAATAGAAAAAAATGAATATATAGATGAATGGGGTATCACTTGGCGTAAGCCCCAAGGAGATACTTCCTTTGGTAGTGATGTACCCGTAAAATATCCTTTGAAAAACCGTGAAGACTGGAATAATTATTTATTTCCTGATATTAATAAAAATAAAGAAAATCGATTAAAAGAAATAAAAGTAGCTTTAAAAAAGGCCAAAGAAAATAATATTGCCGTATTTGGAACCATAAGGGGTCCCTTCACTCCCACCTGGTTTTTATTTGGTTTTACCAATTTTTCTTATCTTTTATACGAAGATCCTCAATTAATAGATGAAATTATGGAAGCTGCTACAAATTTCTATGTTCAGGGAGGGAAGATGATGGCTGAAGAAGGGGTAGATGCAATTTTATTTGCAGATGATTATGGAGCAACTAATGCTCCTCTGATTTCTCCTGATAGTTTTAAAAAACACGTGATACCCCAGTTAAATAGGATGATTAAGGAATTAAAAGTTACAGGCATTCCGGTAATAATGCATAGTGATGGAAATATAAATAAACTTTTACCGGATATAGTTAAAACCGGAATTAGTGGATATCATCCCATGGAGCGTAACGCGGGCATGAGAATTGAGGAATTAAAAAAATATTATGGTAATAAAATAACATTAATTGGTAATGTAGATAATAAAACGGTATTAGTTAATGGAAGTAAAGAAGATGTAATTGCTCAAACTAGAGAATGTTTAGAGATAGCTGCTCCTGGGGGAAGATACATTTTAGGAAGTGATCACAGTGTCCATGATGATATGCCTAATGAAAATATATTTGCAATGATTGAAGCTGGTAAAAAATACGGGAAATATTCAAAATGAAATACAAAATAAATATTATTTACCTTAAAGCAGTCAAAACAATTAGAACAGCTAGGCAAACTATACTGAAACTACTGGAAGGTGGTGAAGAAAATGTCATGATATGAATGTAACTTGCTAAATTTATAATAAACTAAATTAATTTTGGATGAATTTAGCAAAAAACATGCGTAAATATTTTAGACGCAGATTTTGGGTAACATATTATTTCAACTTTTAATTAGGGGTTATTTTATAAAAATTTCAATTTTACATTGCCAAATCTTTAGTTATTATACGTTTTTTTAGAATAATACTTTCTCATATATTATTTTGGTATGGGAATTGCATAATTATATTAACTTTTGTTCGATAATTTGGTCTAAATTAGGACTACCTATAGAATCTGCCAAAGCCTTTTGAATAAAAAAAGCCGGATTGCTAAATGGTTTTGCTTGATCAGCAGATAATATTTCTGTATTGTCTGGAAGATTTATTTCGACTACTTCTTTTCCTAATTGTATAGAAATTCTTCTCATTTTGATTCCTTTTTATTTTTTGTCTAATTTTCTCCTTCGGAAAAAAGTTTTATAGTTAAGGGGACATTTTTCGCTCCTCAACTATGATTAAACTTAAAACAAAAATATTTAGGCCATATTCTTAATTAAAGAAAAATCTCCTGTCTTAGCTGCTTCCAATATAGGCCTCATATACTCATCAACTAAGGACGCATTAAGAGGTACTGGCATATTTTCTTGAGTTTCATATCCAATTGAGGATTCTTTGCTGCAATAAGAGCTCTTTCTATGTGCTTTTCCGTAAATCCTGGTAACTCAGAAAGGGTTGTTGGATAATTAATACTCTTACTAAAAGAAACCATTCCTTCAGCTACGGCTATACCGAGATCGCGACCGGCTAAATTATCTAAATCAGTTTTAATAAAACCAGCCTTTTTATATATTTCTCCTATTAGTCGTAATTTTTGTTCTATAGCCGGAGCAAAGAATACTGTATAATAAGGATTCATTATTGCACAAGCACGACCATGACTGCTTATATCGACTAATGAAAAACTGTTAAGATGAGCACCGTTAGTACCTCCTACCATAATAGCATAACCACCAAGGTCAGTAGCTAAACCAATAGCCTCTCGAGCTTCTATGTTATGTGGATTATCTAATACCAATTTGCAATTCTTTACTACTAATTCAATAGCGGTTAAGACTATATCTTTGGCTAATTCATAATTTTTTTCACTTATTCCCTCGAAGACCTCGAGACAATGAGCTATTCCATCTAATGCGCCGTCAATAGTCAAAGCAGAAGGCATGCTGGTAGTTACCTGATAATCGAATAAAGCTTTAGTAGGGATAATTGCTTCATCGACAATTAATTTCTTCTGCCCTACTATAGGATCAGTAACGTTGGAATATTTGGTCAAATGAGACCCGGAGCTGGCAGCAGTTTGAATAGCAATTAAGGGCCATAATTTTTTTCCTGTTTTTTTTAATGATGCAGTAACTATTCCGCTACCAAAATAGGTTTCAATCTCCGGGCTTTGACTCCCTAAGGTAGCAAGAACATTGGCTGCTTTCGCAGAATCGATGGAGCTTCCCCCTCCTATAGCAATAATACAATCAGGCTGAAAATGTAAAATATAACTTTCTATTCGGTAAACATCTTCACGAGGACAATTAGGTTTGGCATCAGGTACAATTTTCCCACCAGCAAGTTTAACTCCATGTTTATTTAAAGAATCCATTACTTTATTTACTATCGAACTTAGATAAGTATTATTAGAAATAACCAATGCAGATTTTCCATATTGATTAGCTATTTTACCTATTTCATCCAATTTTCCTATACCAAAAATATAATTATCTCCCTTAAAATCTTTAAGCAATTGAACTGCCTTTTCTTTTAATTCCATTATTCTCCTCCTTATATTTAATAAATTTTCATTTATTTTTTTTTAAAATATTCTCTTATTTTAAATCGATATCTATTAATAATTAATATTAAGTTATTAATTTCCTTTAATTATCATTCTTAATCTTCAGGAGTTAATATAATTTTTACGCATCGTTTTTCTTTAAACTTCTTAAAGGCTTCCTTCCAGCGACTTAAAGGTAATTTATCAGTAACCAAAGGTTCTGTCTGTACCAAACCTCTAGATAAAAGCCTTATTGCTGTGTCCCAGGCTGACCAGGTATGAGAGAACGAACCAAAAAATTTGACTTCTTTATAAACTGCCTGGTCAATAGGAAATTTAATTAATTTTCCTGATAATCCAATCTGAGTATATTTGCCCCCTTTGCGTAACAATTTTAAACCTATGTTTAAACCCTCTTCAG
The DNA here is from genome assembly GCA_000405605.1 of Atribacteria bacterium SCGC AAA255-G05. Lineage (GTDB taxonomy): Bacteria > Atribacterota > Phoenicimicrobiia > Phoenicimicrobiales > Phoenicimicrobiaceae > Sediminicultor. Next base: position 6,709 of record ASPA01000027.1, on the reverse strand, counting down.
TCCCTGAACATTCAAAAACAACATCAAAGGCAAGATTCTTTTCTCTTTCTATTAGAGAGTTAGCCTGAGGAGTTGTTATCACTTCATCAGCGCCTAAATCCTTGGCTAATTGTAGCCTTTGTTTATCCGAAGCTGTACCAATAACTACCACATACCCCCCTGAAGCCTTAACTAATTGTGAACAAAGTATACCGATGGGACCAGGCCCAATAATTAAAACTCTTTCCCCTACAGAAACATGAGCTACTTCTAAAACAGCGTGAACACAACAAGCTAGCGGTTCAGTTAAAGCACCTGCAGTATAGCTTACATTCTGAGGAAGATAAAAAATATTTTTTTCAGGCACAATAAGATATTTAGCAAATCCACCATTTACTCCACTCCCTATCGAAAGTCTCTCCGGACAAAGATTATCTTTACCTGTATTGCAGTATCGACACCTCCCACAAGTTACCATAAAAGTCCGCGCTGTAACTCTTCTTCCTATTTCACAAGCACGAATCCCTTTACCACATTCAACTATCTCACCTGCTATTTCATGTCCAAGAATAACGGGGGGAATACTAGGATATTCGTCATTATAAATATGTAAATCTGTTCCGCAAATACCAGCTGCTTTAACCAAAATCTTTACTTGTCCTGGACCAGGTATAGGCTCTGGAACATTTTTTATTTCTACATTTCCTACTCCTTTAGTTGTTTTTACTAAAGCTTTCATTTTATACTCCCAATTTTTAATAATCTAACCTTATCCCCATCTTTATACTTAAAAATTCTAAAACTCACGAACAAATCAGTGGTAGCTTTTCCACCTTTCAACTTTTGTTCGATGCCTTCCATGGAATTTTTATATTCATCCAAACGTATGCATGTACATTATTTTGCACTTTAGATTAATAGACATAATTGTCTCAAACAAATACACCTGATAGTAATTACTTCCCAAAGATTAAGTTTGGTAAAAATAAAGTCAATTGTGGAAATAAGACTATTAACAGTAAAACTCCTAATAAAGGAATTAGGAATATTGCTGTATCCTTAGCAACTTTCTCCACTGAAACTTTAGCTACCCCGCTTAACACAAACAAAACCGTTCCAAAAGGTGGAGTTAGTAGACCTATCATTAGATTTAAAATCATAATTACTCCGAATTGTACGGGATCAATTCCTAATTCAGCAATTACCGGAATTAATACCGGTACTAAAATATTAATAGAAGCAATGGTTTCCATAAACATGCCTACAATTAATAAGACTAAATTTATAAAAAAAAGGATTAAATAATAATTATGGCTCAAGCTTAGAATGTAATGAGCAACTGCTTGTGGAACTTGTTCCCTAGCTAATATCCAAGCAAATAAAGTAGCAGAAACAACAATAAACATCACCTGAACAGTGGAAATCATTGAAATTTTCACTACATACCATAATTGCTTAAAGCCCATATCTCGATAGATGAAACATCCTAAGATGACGGCATAAACAGAAGCTATAGCCGCTGCTTCGGTGGGGGTAAATATACCAAAAAATATGCCTCCTAATATAATTGCAGGAGTTAATAATGACCAAAATGCTGTTAAAAAAGAACTAATGATCATTTTAAAATTTGACTTTTTTTCAACCGGAGTATTGTATTTATCTGATAAGAAATATATCATAATCATTAGGGCTAAACCCATCATAAAACCAGGGATAATCCCTGCAGCAAATAAGCGACCAACCGAGCAAGATGCTACTACAGCGTAAACAACAACTGGTAAACTTGGAGGAATTATGGGACCAATCGTAGAGGATGCTGCAGTGATACCTATTGTTAAGCTATCATTATAACCCGCCCTGCGCATAGCCTTTATCTCTATAGTGCCTAACCCCCCTGCATCAGCAATAGCAGCCCCGGACATACCTGCAAAAATTATACTAGCAACAACATTAACATGTCCTAATCCACCTTTAATATGACCTACTAAGTTATTAGCAAAATCAAAAATTCTCTTCGTAACCCCACCGGTATTCATCAAATTACCGGCAAAAATAAAAAAAGGCACAGCTAATAAGGGGTAAGTGTTAGCACCAGCAACCATACGTTGAATTGCTGTAAAATTAGGAAGACTTTTATCAAAAATAAAATATATTACAGAAGGAATTCCAAGTGCTAAAGCAACCGGCATACCAATTAACAAACAGAAAAATAATCCTATGATTAAAAAAGCAACCAAATTATTTCAAACCCCTTTTAATATGACCATTAATAAGACTCTTTTTATTTAAATATTCTTTCTTGTAATATTTAATCGCATACTGGATTTCTCTGATTAAATAAAATATCATTCCGATACTAACTGATATATAAAGATAAAATTGAGATATTTGCATTGCCTGTGATAGGAAACGATGAGAATTATAGGCAAGAATAAATCCAAAAACAATAAGGACGATTAAATATACAATTGTCAATAATTCCTTGGATAACCAAATAATCTTCTGGATTCTTGGAGCACATTTTTTATATAAATAATTAAATAAAACTTCGATCTTTATGTGGGCCTTTTCTTTCCTTACATAAGCAGCTCCCGTAAAAGTTAACCAGACAAAAGAATATCTGCACAGCTCAATATTCCAGGGAAGCGTAAAATTTAAAATATATCGAGTGAATACCTGTACTGCCATAAGTAAAAAGATAAAAAGAAATAGTATCTGGGGTATATATTCTTCAATCTTGTCATAAAGATTTTTCAAGGCTTTATACTCCGTTAAATTTATTTATGATGTATTCTATAGATGCATCATATTATTATAGCTTGATCACTATTTGGAAGCCATTGACATGGCTTCCAAATAGTGATAGATCCAGTTCAGTCATAAAATTATAGATTGTGTATTCTACTATGCAAATCTACTCCGTAACGAATCCACCATTTGGCAAATTTAGTAGGCATATCTTTAGTTGCTTCAATAAATGCATCAATGTCTGATTCTACCAATGTACATCCCTGTTCTTCGAAGAAAGCACCCAATTTTTTCTCGCTCTCATTGATATCAGCAGTAATAAATTCAGCAGCTTCAGAGAAAGCGTCTAACATAATTTTTTGATGCTCTTCACTTAAACCATTAAATTTATCACCATTCATAAGAAAAGTACCACAGTTAATCACATGAGAGGTCAAGTTTATATATTTCTGAACTTCATAAAACTTCATTGCCTGAATGGTCGGGAGTGGATTTTCCTGCCCATCGACTACCCCTTGTTGTAATGCCATATAAACTTCCTGGAAAGCAATGGGAGTAGGGTCTGCGCCCATTGCCCGGGCATAAGCCAGCGATACATTCTGTTCCGCAACTCTCAGTTTAAAGCCTTTCAAATCTGCCGGTGTATAGATAGGTTTGTTAGAGGTCAATTGTCTTGTTCCATAAGGCATAGCCGCCAGTACCTTCAAAGAAAATTCTTTTCCAAAGTCGGCAAACATCTGTTGTCCAATCTCACTTTTTGCAAATTTTAGAACATGATCATTGTTCTTAAAAGTATAGGGCATTTCTAACACATTAATCGGTTTAAATAGATTCCCAATTTGGCCGGCACCGGCAATAACAATATCAATCGAACCAAAGATAGCAGCTTCTAAGATCTGCTCTTCTGTCCCCAACTGACTGGCTGGATATAAACCAATTTTAATCTGGCCATTAGTTCTTTCTTCCACTAACCTGGCAGCCATTTCGGCACCTCTGGACCAAGCGTGGGAAGGATCATAAATGTGAGCTAATTTAAAAGTAGTTTGTGCAAAAGTAATCGATGAAACGCTAAACACTACAATTAAAATTAATAAAAATATCACACTTTTTTTCATTCTCATTACAAAAACCTCCTTAATTAAAAAATAACATTTTAACTACACATATTTTCCTAAAAATCTCTACTTAAAAAGTATATTTTCTTACATTTTTTTTCGCCTCCTTCTGTCTTTTTTCTAAATCTATCCAATAATATAGAACATTCACCTCAGTTTGAAAATGAATATTTATTAGAAAAAATTAGTTTTAAATAATAATCCGTTTTGGAAATTCTAAATAGTATTTTACCTGTTTTAAAAAGTTTGCCGCTGTTACTCCATCAATTAAGCGATGATCAGCTGAAAGAGTAATCTTCATTAGTTAATTTTACCTTCTTTCTTTTACTGGTATCATATTTGGGATTCTCTACGATATCAGCGATTAATTCATCTTTATTTGAGTTTCCTTTAGAATCTGTAAGCCAGGCTTTTTTCCTTTCATAGTCTTTTACATACTTGGCAATGGTTCTTCTGTTTAGACCCATTTCCCGGGCAATCTGTCGTTGCGACTTTCCTTTCCGTAAATAGGTTATGATTATTTTCTGCTTCTCTATCAATTTGATCATCCTCCTTTTCCCCCTATGTCATTATCTTTCATACATAAGGGAATCATATTTCAAAGTGGTGTACTTTTCAATTAATAGAGTGGTGCAGTTTTAGAGTAACATAAACATGACTGCTGCCGAAACAGGTAACAAAGATAAGATTCGCTTTGTAAAATCTTTCCTTCCTAATATTTAATTTTTAAAGAGCGAGTTTTCTGAAAGCCTATATAATTTAGATGAACTGGTTTAATTATTACTGATAAATTACATTCCTACTATTGGTTTAAAAGTATTTACCTCTTCCAGATCTTTAACCACTATAAGCAAATACAGACCACGAGGATCCAGTAAATCCATTAATTGTTTAATATCAGATTGACTAAAAGAACCACGGATTAACAATGGACGCTCTGCTTTTTGAACCATTTTGAAATAGGGGATCATATCTTTAATTGCTGGTCCTCCCTCATCATTATTAATCTCAAAACACCTAATTTCTTCAATTTCCAAAAACGCATCAAGTAAAAACATAGATGTAGAATGTAGATGGATAAAACAATTATCAAAGTGTTTAGCTATTTTTCTATCTAATGGCTGTAAAAACTTACGGTATAATTTTGGAGAATATAATGCTGAAACATCTTCCTGTAGTCTAACTATAGAACCTGGTGCCCATAGTTGGTACATCCCATCAAAATAACCTTCTTCAAATAACGGTATTTCCTTCCATATTTCTTCTGTTATTTCAATGAAAATATTAGTTAGTTTCCATAGTAGTTCTTTTACTTTTTTCGGTTCGACATAAAGATCAATAATACTCTGAGTAGTCCCCCTTAAAAGGCCTAATAAATCAGAAGGGCCGCGAAATGCACCATGACTTACCGGAAAACGACCATTTGCTCTTTTGACTAGAGTTTTTGCATACTCTATATATTTTTTAAACCAGGGACTCTTATAGTCAAGCTTAACATCTTCTAATTTATCCCAATCTAAAACCTGCTCTTTACCCAGTACATTACCAGGCAATATTACTAGCTCGCTACCCAACATTCCTGATAACCAAGGTACTGCAGCAGCAATCGGTGAATTTCCCCGGATTATATCATCATCAATAACTTCACCTTCTTTAATTAATTCCTCTTCATCTTTCATAAATTCTGCTGGCTTTATCATATCCGGAGTTAATAAAGTTTCTCTTCTCCAGGCTTTTGTTATTTTATATTCTTCCAGTGGGAAAAATCCCCTAAAGGTGAATCCTACCAGTGGACGATCTGTTTCATCTCTATTCCAGAAGCCTTTGTATTTTTCTATTTTTGCCGGATTATTACCAAAAGGATATTTCATAATTTTTTCTCCTCGTATAATATGGTTATTCCCCAAAAAGCCTAAAATCATTGTCAGCACACTGTATATCTAGTTGAAAAATATTAAAGGGCACTATATATGGTGTTCTACGATGAAATTTATATCAAATTTGGACTTTTTGGGTTACAACCATAATATATTAGAATAATTATATATTTAATATTTATAGTAGTTACTATTAATCTTTTTATTTCTTATATTTTGATTACAACCAAAAAAAACCAAACTTTTCAGATATTACCAAATAATAGTAATTAATGTACTCAAATTATTTACTCTATAAGACCTTAAAAATTAAAGTAGCAAAAAAGGCTAAAACCTCTTAATGCCTCACATAAAAATATAAAGCAAATGCACTTTTTATATAACCATTTTTTTCGCTAATTGAATTGCTGTTGCACGACCTATTCCGCTGGCTGCTCCTGCTACGATAGCTACTTTATCTTTAAAATTCATTGATCTATTCCTTCTTATATAATTATTTAAAATATAAATTATTTTGCTAATAATTCATCCCAAATTATCTCAGCTATCCAAGCGCAAGCTTTACCTACAACTACTGGACATTTATCTTTATGTCCGCCCGCATTCTCAAAAGACCTTTTTTCTTCTTCATCCCACAAATTAAAACTTCTTCCCATAATTTTAGTTTGAATATCTTTACAACTAATACTATTATATTCTTGAATAAATTTATTAAAAAGTTTTTTTACTAAAGATAGTGATTTTCTATTAAACATTGTTTTTTCAAATTCTTCTTTATTCCTCCCATATAAATAACCAATGACCAATGCTCCTCCGGTTAGTCCACCACAGGTTCCCTCCACAGTATTTGTAATTCCTCCACATAGAGGGAAGGAAGCTTTTACTAAGTTAGGATAATTGAGTCCTAATACTTTCTCTAAAGCACATACAACACATTGAGAACAGCCTGTTCTTGTTTGTTCATATTCAAGTCCAAAGGCATAGGCTTGT
>ASPA01000026.1 GCA_000405605.1 Atribacteria bacterium SCGC AAA255-G05 | reverse complement strand
TGCGGAAGAATCCATTCAAATTTTAACCAAAGAACTACCCGAACTTTTAGTTGGTGCCGGTACGGTATTAACTGTTGAACAGGCAAAAAGAGCAATTGCTGCAGGGGCAAAATTTATTGTTTCCCCGGGCTTTAATCCCAAAGTAGTCGATTATTGTATCGAAAACGATATTCCTGTCACTCCCGGTATTAATAATCCCACTCAGATTGAAATGGCTCTGGAAAGAGGGATTGAAGTGGTAAAATTTTTTCCCGCTGAAGCATCAGGGGGATTATCACTTCTTAAATCTATGTCAGCACCTTATAACAATATAAAATTTATACCCACAGGAGGGATTAATCAGAATAACTTATGTTCTTACCTATCCGAAAATAAAGTTCTTGCCTGTGGTGGCAGCTGGATGGTAAAAGCGAACCTTATATCATCAGGTAATTTTGATGAAATTACCAGACTTACAAAAGGAGCAATCTCTACTATGTTAGGTTTTGAATTTTCCCATCTGGGCATCAATGAGGACAATAAAGATAAAGCTTTTCATGCCAGCAACCTGCTCTCACATCTCTTTAATTTACCCTTGAAGGAAGGAGCAAGCTCTTTCTTTGCCGGAGCAGCATTTGAAATCATGAAAAATAGAGGTTTGGGTAAATATGGCCATATTGCCATAACCACTAACAACACATATAGAGCGATAGTCTATCTGAAAATGAAGGGCATTGCCACCCTTCCGGAGACGGCCAAAGAAAAGGATGGTCAACTTAAAGTCATCTATCTAGATCAGGAAGTATCCGGATTTGCTATTCACCTTTCGCAAAAGTAACTTTAATAAAGGGGAAAAAAATGAAAAAATATATAACTTTTGGTGAAATAATGTTAAGGTTAAAAACACCTGATTATGAAAAGTTTTTTCAAAGCCCTCTTTTAGAGGCAACCTTTGGAGGAGGCGAGGCAAACGTAGCGGTGGGATTAGCCCGATTCGGCTTGGAAGTAGCATACATTTCAGTGATTCCTGATAATCCTATTGGAAATGCCTGTATTAGAGAATTAAAAAAACATAATGTAAATACCTCATTTATCCCAAGAAAAGGGGATAGATTGGGAATTTACTTTCTGGAAGCGGGAGCAAATCAGAGACCATCTAAAGTTGTTTACGACCGTTCTCATTCAGCTATTGCCGAAACAGAACCGGGAGAGATTGACTGGGACAGAATATTTGAGGAAGCAAACTGGTTTCATATTAGTGGCATTACACCGGCTATCTCTCTTTCTGCTTCAAAACTTTCTTTAGAAGCAGTAAAAAAAGCGAGAGAAAAGGGAGTTACTGTTTCATGCGATTTAAATTATAGAAAAAAGTTATGGAAGTATGGAAAATCTGCTCCTGAAATCATGGGTGAATTGGTAAAATATGTGGATATAGTGATTGGAAATGAAGAAGATTGCCAAAAATCACTTGGCATTAAAGTAGAAAATATAGATGTAGAATCGGGAAATCTTCAAGTGAAAAGATATGCAGAATTAACCAATAAAATACTTGAAATATATCCTAATATCAAAAAAATTACCATCACTTTAAGAGAGAGTCACTCCGCAAATTACAATGGATGGTCTGCCATATTGAACAATCGAAAAGAATTTTTTGTTTCAAAAAAATACGAAATCCATAATATCGTGGATCGAGTTGGAGCAGGAGATACTTTTTCGGCAGGTTTGATTTATGGTTTAAATAATTTAAAAAACGATCGAGAAACCCTTGAATTTGCCGTAGCTGCCTCTTGTCTTATGCATTCTATCCCTGGCGATCTACCTTTGATTTCAGTTGAAGAAGTAAAAAGCCTGACTGAGGGATCGGGATCAGGCAGAGTGCAAAGATAATACTATTGATGTAATAATACGTATTATTATAAGTACAATTTTTATTATCTAAAAATTAAAAGGAGGATTCTATAAATCTAAAAATATTTTAATTTAAAGAAAAAAGACAGAAAGAGATATTATATTTATATCTCAAACGTAAAAGTATGAAATATTGTTAAATGATATGAATGTATAGAAAGGAGTTAGAAGATAAAAAATGTCTAAGATTATACTTATTACTGGTGCAAGTACAGGTTTGGGGGCAGCAACTGCCAGGCTATTAGCTCCCCAAAATAAAATTGTTGTACATTACAATAGTTCTAAAGAGTCAGCCGAGAAAGTTGCCAAAGATGTTGAGAAAAATGGTGGAGAAGCTTTTCTTATTCAAGAAGATTTAACTTCCGAAGAGGCTTGTATAAGATTGGTTAAAAAGGTTTCTGATAAATATTCTAAGCTTGATATTTTAATTAATAATGCCGGAGGTTTGATTCGTAGACAGGCTTCAGATGAGTTAGAATGGAAACTGATGATAGAAACTTTTTCCTTAAATACTTTTTCTACCATGAAGATATCATCTCTTTGTATTCCTTTGCTTAAAAAAGGAGAAGATCCAAATATTGTTAATATAAGTTCTATTGCAATGCGTAATGGAGCTCCTTCCGCAACAATCTATGGTGCCTGTAAGGGTGCGGTTGATTCTTTTACCAGAGGGTTAGCTAAAGAATTGGCTCCTGGAATTAGAGTAAATGCAATAGCTCCGGGAGTAATAGATACGCCATTTCATGAGAAAGTATCAACTCCGGAAAAAATGAAACAATTTAAGGAGGGTATTCCACTAAAAAAGATAGGAGAAGCAATTCATATAGCAAAAACAATAAAATTTTTAATTGAAAACGATTTTATTACTGGAGAGACTATTGATGTAAATGGTGGTGCGTTTATGAGATAAGTTACTAAAAATATAATTCTATCTTCCATATTTTCTACTTTTTTCTTAATACGATGGAATGATTAATATGAAAACGTAAAAGCTAAAATTGACATGGTGATTATCCATAATTTTTGTGAAGAAAGAAGAAGTTGGTTCAATGTAACTATATATCTCTAGAAAATAAAACTTACATTTGAGTTTTATAGAAGGAAGTGAAGGAAAATAAAATTAAAAGGATATAAAAGAGAAAATGGAAAGTATGGGATAAGAAATCATTTGCTTATTTTGCCTACTTCAGTATGTTCAAGTGAAACAGCAGTAAGAATAAGTCAACAAATTCCAAATAGTATATCATTACCACATCAGCATGGATGTTGCCATATGGGTGAAGATTATAAACAAGTATTAAGGACTTTAATTGGATTTGGGAAAAACCCAAATGTAGGGGCCGTTTTAATTATAGCTTTAGGTTGTGAAGGGATACAACCTGAAGAAGTAAAAAAGGAAATAAAAAAAACGTTAAAACCAGTTGAAGAAGTAATTATTCAAAAAAGCGGAGGAACATTAAAAGCTATAGAAAAAGGTACTCGGTTAGCTAAAAAAATGATGTCTGACCTTTCTCTGCAAAATAAATTAGAATTTGATATTAGTGAAATAATACTTGCCTTAGAATGTGGAGGTTCAGACCCAACATCTGGTATCGCCGCAAATCCTGCAATTGGTGCAGCATCAGATTTGCTAATTAAAAATGGCAGCACTTCTATACTTTCTGAAACTACAGAACTCATAGGCGCTGAGCACATTTTAGCTAAAAGAGCAATTAATGAGAAAGTAGCAGAAAAAATTTATTTTATTGTGAATAGAACAGAGAAACGAGCAATAGAAATGGGTACAGATCTAAGAGAGAGTCAACCAACACCCGGAAATATTGAGGGCGGTTTGACTACTATAGAAGAAAAATCTTTAGGTTGCATATATAAAGCAGGATATTCCCCCATTAAGGGAGTACTTGAATATGCCCAAGAAGTGCCAGATGAAAAAGGTTTATATGTAATGGATACTCCTGGTCAAGATATAGATTCCATTACCGGTATGCTAGCGGGAGGAGCGCAGATAGTTGTTTTTACAACCGGAAGAGGAACACCTACTGGTTCACCGATAGCTCCAGTAATAAAAGTAACTGGTAATACATTAACTTATCGTAATATGATTGATAATATTGACATTAATGCTGGGAAAATAATAGATAACAATATATCAATTCAGGAAATGGGGCAAGAAATATTTGAAGAAATAGTTAAAGTCTGTAATGGAAAACAAACAAAAGCAGAAATTTTAGGACATAGAGAATTTGGTATATTTAGAGTGGGATTTACATTTTAATTCCTCTAAGGTCAGCAGTTAATATAAAAAAATTTTTGGTGAACTTACTTCTAATACGTGTATATCAAGGACTTAATTTATGATACGAAAAAGCATCAAACCATTTATACTTTTCCTTGGAGAAAATTAATCGAATCTTAAACGGATATTGAAGGATCTATTTTATCATGGTTATAGTGGAGAGTTATTCATCGAGCCTAATATGGCGGTTGTCTTCCATAATCCTTCAAAAAAATCTTCCTTTTGGGAAAGAGTCGAAAATTATATCACTTATGGCCATTGATCCATGGAGTTATTATATGAATTATGGTTAAAATAAAGGAATACAGGGAGGATTTAAATTAAATGATACAGAATAATAAAGAAATTAGATGGGGTATTATTGGTTGTGGCGATGTAACTGAAATAAAGAGTGGACCTGGTTTTCAAAAGGCAAAAAATTCTCGATTGGTTGCAGTAATGAGAAGAGATGGCGATCTTGCACGGGATTACGCCCGACGCCATCAAGTTCCAAAATGGTATGATAATGCAGATTCTTTAATTCATGATGATGAGATTGATGCTGTTTATATTGCAACCCCGCCTATTTTTCATAGGGATTATACTTTAAAAGTGGCTCAGGCTAAAAAGACGGTTTATGTAGAAAAGCCGATGGGTATGAATCATGCTGAATGTCAGGAAATGATATTAAGCTGTCAGAAAAGCGAGGTTCCCTTATTTGTTGCGTACTACAGAAGAGCACTTGAAAAATTTACCAAGGTTAAAGAAATCATTGATCAGGGATTGCTTGGAGATATTCGTTTAGTTTCTGTTTTATTCTGCCGACCTCCGTTAAAACAAGATTATGATTATCAAAAATATCAGTGGTGGCGAACTGATCCGGAGATTTCCGGTGGAGGATATTTCATTGACGCAGCTTCCCATATGATTGATCTGTTATTTTATTTTTTAGGTGAAATGGTATTTGTTTCCGGAAAGGCCACAAATCAAGCCAATTTATACCAAGTGGAAGATATCGTGAGTTGTCATTTTTTATTTAAAAATGGAGTTCATGGAACAGCATGCTGGTGTTATGCTGCCGGAACAGATATTGATCATACTGAAATTATCGGTAGTAGGGGAAAATTATCCTATAAAACATTAAGTGCAGGTCCTGTGAAGTTGGAATTGAATGGTCAATCAGAGATATTTTATTTTGATGATCCGAAACATATTCAACAGCCTTTGATTCAAACAATTGTTGATGAACTTTTAAAACAGGGAAATTGTCCTTCTCGTGGAAAATCAGCAGCAATGACTAATTGGTTTGTAGATCAAATTATTAATAAAACAAGATAAAAAGTGACTGTATTTTAATTGATTAAGACGGGTAATAAATTCTCCACTGATTATATTTACAATTTTAAATTCTTTAGCCTTTCCATTGCTTCTTCTAATCTTTTCTCTTCAACGGTTAGGGCAATTCTTACATATCTTTCTCCGTATTCTCCGTAACCGATTCTCGGGGTTACAATTATTCCCGTTTTTTCTAGTAATAGATTAGAAAATTCCATAGAACTCATTTTGTTCAAAGTAGGAATCCAGATGTAAAAAGTAGCTTTAGTCGGCTTTAAGTTCCATCCTAATTTATTTAATCCATTTATTATTATATTCCGTCTTCCGGTATAGATTTCATTCATTTTTTGAATATTGTCCTGAGGTCCAGAGAAGGCCTCTACCCCAGCTCTTTGAATAGCTTTGAAAACGCCGGAATCAAGGCGGTGGTGGCTGAATCCTTTGGACGCATTTTTTATCGTAATGCTCTAAAGTTAGTGTAAACTTTAGTGGGGTAGTTAGAAGAAAAAGCATTATATATTAATAATACTTTCTTTGGTTAATAATAAGACAAGTAACAAGAGAAGGATTGCAAAAAAATAATAAAAAGGTGTAGACTTACCTATACAAAATAAACCCTTTTTAACAAAGGAGGTAAGATACACCCATGGATACTATAACAATAACTTTCCCCGAGGTCAAGATTAAAATACCCATTAAGGGTCTAACCTTCGATATCTTAGAGAATATGATCTTTGAAATATTACAGGATATTGCCCGCAAGGTATTTGAAAAAGCCATTACCGATATAGATGATACCTTGCGTAATAAGAGAGAAAGAGGGAAACTTAAAAAC
>ASPA01000025.1 GCA_000405605.1 Atribacteria bacterium SCGC AAA255-G05 | reverse complement strand
GATAGCTGGTTCTCCTCGAAATAGCTTTAAGGGCTAGCCTCGAATGTTTGCCTATGGAGGTAGAGCATTGATACTACCATATATTATCGCTTTAAGTGATGGGGGGACGCAGGAAGGTAGGTGGAGAATATTAAGGCGTTCGAGATAACCCTCATTAAAGTGTAATAGCAGTAATTTTTTAACCCTCTGGTACTGGATAAATCGAAGACTTGATTAGTTAATACCTTATACACAAAAAAAAGTGGAAGTACCCACTTTATAAAAAAACAAATAAAAAAAGGAGATTAAAAATTATGTTTAAGAAGATTGGAATGATGTTTTTGATAATTACTATGATTGCAGTTTTTAGCATTTCAGGTTTTGCACAAAGTAAAGGTACTATCGGAATCGCAGGCTGGGGACAAAATAACCCTTTCTTTGTACTGTTGCATAACTCAGCTAAAAAAGTATTTGAAGATGCAGGGTATGAAGTAATTATTTCCGATGGAGAAACTAAAGTTGATAAACAAACTAATGATATTGATAATTTTATTGCAATGGGAGTTAAAGCAATGCTTTTAACCCCTGTAGATAGTTTTGCTTTAGCCTCTGCAGTGAATCGTGTTGCCGATGCCGGGATACCAATAATCTCTGGTGATATGACCGTATACAATGCAAAATTGAGTGCTACTGTAGAATCTGATAATTACAATGCTGGTTATATAGTTGGAAAATGGATGGTTGATTATTATAAAAATATGGTAAACACTACTGATGCAAAAGGCCCGTTCAAAATTGTGTGTGGTTTATGGAGCCAGGCTAACTCCTGCCGAGATCGTCAAGAAGGTTTTGAAGCCGCAATTGTTAAAGGACCTGAGGGATTAATTGAAATTATCAAAAAACAAGAAGAGCCTGACGTTTCTATTGAAGGTGGCTATGAAATTGGTCAAAACTTTTTAACTGCCTATGAAGATCTTGATGCAATGTTCTTTGGTTGTAATGATAATGTTGCACTCGGTGCTTTAAAAGCAGTTCAAGAAGCCGGTCGAGACGATGTGGTCGTTACAGGTGTTGATGGACAAGTTGAGGCAGTAAATGCTATTAATGCCGGTACGGCTTTTAAATGTACTGGTGCTCAGCATCCACAAGTTATTGGGCATGTTGCTGCTCTAAATTTACTGGATTTATTAGATGGAAAGAAGATTCCGACTTATATAAAGATTGCTTGTAGCGCTATATATTTACCCTTCCAACCATTTGGTATAGATCCTGCTGAGTTTGTTGCATCCGGAAATGCAATTTCTCGTACTATTGATGTGACCTTCCCGATTACTGAACCGGTAAAATAAAGGAATAAATAGAAGATAGATATTTGAAGATTACTACTACACTGGTATATACCAGTGTAGTAGTAATTCATATGAATCAGTATAATATTTTATTTTTAATGTAATTAGAATATTTTAGAATTGAGGTTAGTCGATCATGAATGGAAATGATAAAGTTATCTTGGAATTTAGAGAATTAACAAAGCAATATCCCGGAACAACTGCTTTACAAAATGTTTCTTTTAGCATTAATAAAGGAGAAGTTTTTGGTTTAGTGGGAGAAAATGGAGCAGGTAAATCAACTCTTTTAAATATTCTGTCCGGTGCCGTTCAAGAAACGAGCGGTGAAATTTTCATTGAAGGGCGAAAACTAACAGGAACTCCTTTTGATAGGAGAAAAGAAGGAATCAGTATGGTTTATCAGGGATTGGGATTAGCATTACATCTAACCGGCGAAGAAAACATTTTACTTGGTAATGAAATTAGTAATTATATCGGGGTTATTAATCGAAAAAAGCAGTTAGAAAAAACCAGTAAATTCATGCAGGCTGTAGGAGTAGAAATTGATTTAAAAGTACCGGTTTTAAATTTAAGTGCTGATGAAAGACAGTTAGCGGCTATTATACGAGCAATATCCCTAAATGCAAAAATTATTGCCTTGGATGAACCAACATCTTCTTTATCAAAAGGTGAAGTAGAAAAGTTGTTTAAAATAATTAATGATTTAAGCAAAAAAGGGATTACATTTATTTTTATTTCACATCATTTAGAAGAAATTTTCCAAATTTCTGACAGGACAGCAGTATTAAAAGATGGGGAATTACAGGGTATTAAAAAAACTGCAGAAATGACACCCCATTCTCTTACAGAAATGATGGTAGGTAGTAAGATAATTAAAAAGTATGACACAAAATTTGCTAATGAAAAATCAACTCATTCAGATAAAATATTAATGGAAGTAAAAAATCTTACCAAAAAAGGTGAATTTTACGATATTTCTTTTGAAGTGTACGAAGGTGATATCTTGTGCTTTGCCGGTTTAATGGGTTCAGGCCGTACAACTTTAATTAAAGCAATATTTGGAGCAGATACTTTTGATGAAGGAGAAATAATATTTAATGGAAAAAAAGTAAAAATCTTTTCTCCCCGAAATGCAATTAGATATGGTATCGCATATTTACCTGAAGACCGATTAAATGAGGGAATTTTAAAAACAATGTCAGTCGGTGAAAATATTACAATTGAAAATTTAGAAAAAGTTTCGACTAGAAGTGGAGTTATTAATCGAAGTGATAATAAGAAAATACAAAAAGCTTTTATAGAAGAATTTAGTATTAAAACAACCGGTACAGACCAGCCAATACCTGCTCTTAGTGGTGGAAATCAACAAAAATCTTTATTTGCTCGTTTAGTGAATACTGATTGTGATTTTCTACTTTTAAACGAACCCTCTCGGGGCGTTGATGTATTAGTAAAAGAAGAAATGCATGAATTAATGAAAAAATTTGTTACGGAAAAACCAAATAGAGCAATTATTATGGTTTCCAGTGAATTACCAGAAGTTGTTTCAACCAGTAGTAGAGTTATAGTCATGCGCAAAGGATTTATTGCTACTACTTTAACAGGTGATGATATAGAAGAGGGAAAAATTATAAAAAAGATGATATGATATTGAACGATATTTCAAATCAGAACATTAAACGAAAGGAGTTGTAATAAGTGGCAGCGAATAAAAAAACAGAACAAATAAAAAACCAAGAAGCAATTTCAAAAAAATCTTTTGGACAAATAATTATTAATAATGCAGCCTTAACTGCATTAGTATTATTAATGATCCTATTTACAATTGTAAATGATCGTTTTCTTACAACTAATAATATGATTAATATTCTCACTCAAGTATCTGTTACAGCGATTATTGCTTTTGGGATGACTTTCGTAATTACTGCAGCGCAAATTGATCTTTCGGTTGGATCCATATTAGCTTTAGCTGGAATGATATTTATGGCTTTATCAGTAGCCGGAGTTCCGGTATTTTTGGGCATTATTATCACCTTAGCAATTGGAGGGTTTATCGGATTGTTTAGTGGGTATTTAATTACTTTTTTCAAATTACCTTCTTTTATCGCTACCCTTGCGATGATGAGCGTAGCCAGAGGTATTGGGCTTTTAATGAGAGGGGGCACTACTATTTGTGAAGGAATTCAACTTTCTTATTTTTGGCTTGGACAATCCAAAATTGGAATAATACCTCTACCCGTAATTATTCTAATTATTATCTTTTTAATTATGGACTTTGTAATGACTCGAACAACCTTTGGAACTTATAACCGTGCTATTGGAAGTAATCCGGAAGCATCTCGTTTAGCCGGGATTTCCGTTAACCCGATGTTGTTAAAAATTATGGCCATAAGCGGGGTATGTGCCGCAATTGCCGGTATTATTACTGCTTCTCGGTTAGGAGTTGGCAGCCCAGTAACTGGGTATATGAAGGAGCTGGATGCAATAACTGCGGTAATTCTTGGAGGAACCGCAATGACTGGTGGGATCGGTACCATTCGCGGTACATTTATTGGTGCTTTAGTAGTAACAATTCTAACAAATGGTTTGACAATTATAGGTGTTTCTTCCTATTGGCAACAGATTTTACTCGGTTTTGTATTAATTGGAGCTTTAGCATTAAAGAAATTTCGGAAATAGTTTTTAATTTCTATATAATTCAAAATTCCCAGATATCTTAATTTTATTTAAATGATATTAATATGATCAGTTTTAAGTTTGCAAAAGCTCAATATTTAAAAAATAAAAGAACACTTTTTAAAATATATATAGAAGAGAATAATATCTTGGGATAGAGTAATAATCGGGATATTTATTAAAAATATTTATCTTTAAAGAAAAAAAATAAGAAAGTAATTTGTGAATTATAAAAACTGCAAGTAGTAGCATTAAAGTATTTACGAAATTTACAAAACAAAAAATCACATTTTTCAACAATAAAAAAGCACAATAGATATATAAGGAGACAAGCATGCATCTAATTGGAATAGATATAGGTACTACCGGAATAAAAGTTATATTATATAATACTGAGGGTAAAATTATCAAGGAGGGCTACGAGGAATATCCGGTAATTACGCCTCGATCTGGATGGGTAGAATTGGATCCAAAAAAAGTATGGAAAGTTTTAAAAAAGAATCTTTATAAAGTAGTCAATAAATTTCCTGAAACAAATTTTGCTATGAGTTTTTCTGTTTTGGGTGATGCTGTAATATCGTTGAATAGGGATGGAGAAGTAATTTATCCGGCAATTCTTTCATCAGATGTACGAAGCGTAAATTATGTGAAAAAAATAGATGATTATTTCGGTAGTCGTAAAGTTTTTAATTTTGCCGGTCGATGGGCGCACACAATGTGTCCTTTAACCAAAATATTGTGGTTAAAAGATAATATGCCGGATATATATAAAAATTCTTATAAATTTTTAGATTATCTTGCATGGATTAATTATAAGCTGGGCTTTCAGGAAGTAACAGATCAGTCAAGTGCTGCCGCCACTCTTTACTTTGATGTCAATCAGAAAGATTATGCTTATGATGTTTTAAAATGGGCAAATATTTCCAAGAGCCAATTACCGGAAATAAAAAAAAGCGGTACTTTTTTAGGTGAATTATCTAGTCATATGGCCGAGCAATTGGGATTTCAAAAAGATGCTAAAGTAAAAGTTTCTTTAGGAGCGATGGACCAACAGTGTAATTCCTTGGGAACCGGAACAGTAAATCCCGGAAAAATATCATGTTCAACCGGTACAGTAGAATGTGCAACCATTATTTTACCAGATTCTATCTCAGATGATGATTTATATTCACGTCATTTATTTAAAGTTTCTACTGCAATTCCAGGGCAATTTGCAAATATGGCTTTTTTATGGACTGGAGGAGGTTCATTAAAATGGTTTAGGAATAATTTTTGCACTGAGGAGATGATAATTGCGCGAAAACAAAACATTAATACATATGATTTAATCGAAGGAAACGAAAGGCCTATTTCTGATGTTTTTTTCCTTCCTCATCTTGCCGGAAGCGGAACACCCCGGTGGGATTCTCTTTCAAGAGGAGCTTTTTTAGGTTTAAATCTCGCTTCAACAAAAGCAAAGATGATAGATGCAATTATGGAAGGTGTTACTTTTAATTTAAATATTAGTTTGGAAAACCTAGAAGAATTGGGATTGAAAAAAGGAGATTTTGCAGTTATAGGAGGTGGTTCTAAATCCGAAAAATGGAATCAATTAAAAGCAAATATTTTACAAAGGAAAGTTGTAAGTATGGTTCATAAGGAAGGAGGTGCCCTGGGAGCTTCAATTTTAGCAGGTTATGGAGCAGGAATTTTTACTTCATTAAAAGACACTTCTCTCCAAATGGCGAAGATTGAAAAAACATATTATCCCCAAGATAAAAAGATAGAAAAATATGCAAGAAAATACGAGATATTTAAAGAAATATATTCATCTTTAAGGGATATTAATCATCAAATTTCACAATTAAATTTTTCAGATTAAAAATGGTTTGTAATTTTTAATCAATCTAGTTCGAAGTGAATATAATAAAAAATAAAATCAAGGAGGAATTTTTATGTCGAATTTAAAAGAAAAGAGAATACAAAATTTATTTAATGCAGAAAGCGGTAAGGCGTTAATTACACCTATAGACCACGGTTTTTATATGGGAGCCGTTAAGGGGTTGGAAGATCCAGTTGGTATGATAGAAAAGCTAATTGAGTATAAAGTAGATGGTACCCTTATGAGTTTTGGTCTGAATAAAATTGCCAGTAAATATTTTGGTACACAAGACTATTTACCAAAAATAATGACCGCTGATTATATTATATTCGGAGAAGTTCCTGGGGAACCGAAAGGAGTTTTAGCAAACAGTTATTACTCGTCTGTCGAATTAGCGGCAAAATATAATTTTGATGCTATAAAAGTTTTATTTTCCTGGGGAACGGATGTAGAGCAACAAATGGATGTGATTAAATATATTGGCGCTTTAGTCGAAGAATGTGAAAATTATGAAATGCCATTAATGATTGAACCTGTCCAAATGGGACTCAATCTTCCAAAAGAAAAAGGAAAAGATCCGAAAGTTATCGTTGATGCTTGTCGAATTGCCCTAGAATTGGGTGCTGATATTTTGAAAGCCCCTTATACCGGAGACAAAGAAAGTTTTAGTCAAATTACAAAATATTCTCATGTTCCAGTTATTATTTTAGGCGGTCCTAAGGCGAAAAATCTTAAAGATGTCTTAATAACTGCTAAAGACTCATTAGATGCTGGAGGGAAAGGAACTTGTTTTGGAAGAAACGTTTGGGGAGATCCTAATGCAAAGAATATTATAGCAGCTTTAAAAGAAATCACTCACCAAAATGCAGAAGTTGATGAAGTTTGGGAAAAATATAATCTTGGATAATTAATATTAAGTAATATAGAAATAGGCTCTTTTTCAAGGGCCTATTTCTATATTAAAAATATTTGATAACACTTTGTGCGGGAACTCATAATGAGTATAATTTTTAAAAAAACATATAAAATATATTTGCTCACATTAATATTAATTATATTGTTTTGTGGATTAAATGTCTATTTAGGTAGGACAAAAGAATCTAGCGATAACATTTTGTGGCAAAAAACGTACGGAGGGGATGAGGAAGACGTTATTCGGGATTTAATTATCACAAATGATGATTATTTGGTAACAGTCGGTAGTAGTAGTTCAGGGGGCGATGCCTGGAAATCGATATGGATAATGAAACTTGATTCCCAAGGTAATAATATTTCTAATATTTTTGAAGGAGAGAAAAATTATAATCTTGCCAATTCAATAGTTTTTACAGAAGACGGGAATTTTATAGCTGCTGGTGAAAGCAATTGGTTACACTGCACTAGTTGTAATGAACAGGGTAAAGCTTGGATTGCTAAAATAAATACTGACCTTCATATTATTTGGGAAAAATATCTGGGAGACGATGAGAATAATTCTATTGAACAAATTTTATCAATAAATAGTCAAGGATTTACTGTAAGTGGTTTAACAAATAGTTCAGAAACAAGTGAATTTAATGCTTGGTTTGCTTTTTTAGATTGGAAAGGTAACTATTTCTGGAGTAAGGAATATAATAATCTTTTTCAAGATAAAGCAACTTGTATATTATATTTAGAAGAAAAAGGATTTTTAGTTGCCGGTCATTCACAATCTAAAACCATGAATAAAAATGATGCATGGATTTTAAAATTAACAATGGACGGGAATATTGAATGGGAGAAACATTTTATTGGTAGCGGGATAAATGTAATTAATAAAATTATTTCCTCAGTTGATAGCGGTATTTTAGCTGTAGGTTATACCACTTCCAAAGGTGTTGGTTGGCAAGATGCCTGGGTCATTCAATTGGATAAAGACGGAAATTTAGAATGGGAAAAAACTTTTGGAGGGGACAAGAAAGATATAATAGTATCTGCAATTAAGACGGATAAAAATAAATATTTGTTGGCAGGTAACACTTCTTCCGGCAGTAAAGGAAAAATAAGTAATGCCTGGGTCATTCAATTGGATAAAGACGGAAATTTAGAATGGGAAAAAACTTTTGGAGGGGACAAACAAATTATTACGACCGGAATTATTAATAAAGGTGACGAAAGTATCTTTTTATTTGGAAAAATTCAAGTCTCCGATAAAGAAGAATTTAATGGATGGATAATGAATTTCAGGCCATACTAGAAAGCTCGAACCGAACGCTTTAGCTATAAAAGGAGGAAAAATGTCTGGTAAAAACATTCTTGTCGAAAGAAAAAATGAAATAGGATTCATTACCTTAAATCGACCAGAAAAGAGTAATACCTTTAATGTTCCATTTGCCAAAGAATTAAATAGTGCACTTTTGGAGTTAGAGAGAGAGGATGATGTTCGAGTCATTATCATAAAAGCAGCCGGAAAACATTTTTCTACCGGTATTGCATTAGAAGAATTTAAAGATAAAAATACTTCTGAGTATCGGGAATTTATTCATTTAATGGATGAGCATAACCATACCATTGCCCGGATGAAGAAGTTGGTGATTACATCGGTAAAAGGTTATGCTATTGCTAATGGAGCAGGTTTGGTCTATGCCAGTGATTTTACCATTGCTTCTGAAGATGCCAAATTTGGTACAACGGCCATTAATCTTGGATTGATCTGTTTAGGACCTGCTGTTCCCTTATCCAGATTGGTTGGGAGAAAAAAGACTTTGGAGTTAATTCTAACCGGAGATATTATTTCTGCACAAGAAGCAGAAAAGTTAGGTTTAGTAAACCACGTAGTTCCCTCCGAAAAACTTGAAGAAAAGACGATAGAATGGGCAGAAAAATTTGCCCAAAAAAGTTCCCTTGCTCTTCAAATAGGGAAAAGGGGTATTTATCAGATGCAGGATTTGCCCTATCATCAAGCGATAGATTATATGGGTGAACTTTTTGCTTCTTTATGCATGTCTCAAGATGCAAAAGAGGGGGTACAGGCTTTTCTTGAAAAGAGGAAGCCTTTATGGAAAAAGCACTAAAAATTACTTTTTAGAAAGGGGAGAGGGAAAAATTTGATACATGGTATGACAAATAAATTAACATATGTTATAAATATAAAGTATTGACAAATAAATTAACATACGATCTACTATTATATTAATTATAGGAACATATAATATTATTTCTTTAGTGGCGTTTCTTATAATATTTAATTGGAATATTTAATGGAGTTGTTATTGCTTATATCGGTGTTTCACCAATTTTAGCAACACTTGGTACAATGACACTGGTAGAAGGCATTAGTATTGTAGTAACTAAAGGATATGTTGTTTCTGGTTTTCCTGAGGAATATCAATACTTGGGGAATGGGGTATTTTTCGGTATACCAATTCCATTTCTTATTTTTCTTGGTCTTGCAATACTTGTTTCAATCCTACTAAGGAAAACTCCTTTTGGAATTACCAACTACTTGATTGGTTCGAATGAAACAGCAACGAGATTTTCCGGTATAAACGTTAATCGGACACTTGTAATAACCTACGCTTTGTCAGGTTTATTATGCGGGATAGCTTCAACAATTATGATCTCACGTTTTAATTCAGCAAAAGCAGGGTATGCATCATCTTACCTTTTAATTACAATTCTTATTTCAGTTTTGGGTGGGGTAGATCCATATGGTGGTTTTGGAAGAATCGGTGGACTTGTCCTTGCTCTTTTTATACTGCAGCTTGTCTCGAGCACTTTTAATTTTTTAGGATTGAGTTCACATTTAACCATTGCTATTTGGGGTCTGTTGTTATTGATAACCATTGGATTACGTAATATAAAGTCTACTTCAATTTAAAAATTGTATTTTTATTCCATTCCTACATATTTCATTAATTTCATGGTTTCTTCTTTGGAAATAATGGTGAAAACGGAATGCCGGTCTTTATATCTTATCTGGAAAAAGTCTATGATGTATCCGATAGTTTTTTATGGAAAAAAAGGAAATAAAACTTTCTATTGAAGTTCCAATTAAACAAAATAAGTATTTACAGAGAAAGAGAGAATGAATGAAAAAATTATTTGAGACGGGCAAAATCAATCAAATGGAATTAAAAAATAGATTTGTCCGAAGTGCAACCTGGGAAGGAATGGCGAATTCAGATGGTTCCTGTAGTGAAGAACTGACTGATTTAATAGTAAAACTGGCAAAAGGACAGGTTGGATTGATTATCAGCAGCCAAACATACGTTAGTCCAACAGGTCAGACAGGTATTAAGCAGTTAGGTATCTATGATGACCGGCTTATTGCCAGTTATAAAAAAATGGTTAAAAAAGTTCACAATGAAGGAAGTAAAATTATTATGCAGATTAACCATGCAGGGGCTAAATCTTCGGTTAAATTAGCCAAAAGCAAACCTTTCGGGCCTTCTTCGATAGAGGTTAAAGATTGCTTAAATTGTAGAGAAATGACTATAAGTGAGATTTTCCAAATCATTGAGGATTTTAAAAATGCTGCGGTTAGAGCAAAAAATGCAGGTTTTGACGGAGTTCAAATTTATGCCTCTCATGGATACCTGCTTAGCCAGTTTTTATCTCCGTTTTTTAATAAAAGAACAGATGAATATGGAGGCAGTATAAAAAATAGGGTGCGCCTTATTTTAGAAATCCTTTGTGCCATCAGGTCTACATTAGGCAAAAAATTTACTGTTATCATTAAATTAAATTCAGAAGATTTTATAGAAGGAGGTTTTACACAGAGTGAAATGTTGCAAGTAGCGGCAATGTTGGAGTTAAAGGGTATTGATGCTATTGAATTAAGCGGCAGTTTAAGTCTTAAAATCAGTAAATATTTTTCTTTTAGAGAAGGCAGGATTGATTCCAAAGAAGAAGAGGTGTACTATCGTGATGCCGCCAAATTATATAAGCGGGAAATAGCTGTTCCTTTAATTTTAGTGGGTGGAATCCGTTCTTATGAGGTAGCCAAAGAATTGGTAGAAAAAAAACAGACGGATTATATTTCACTATGCCGACCCTTAATTAGGGAACCGGGCTTGATTAAACGCTGGCAATCGGGTAACACTGAAAGAGCTACCTGTATCTCTTGTAATAAATGTTTTCCACAGGCAAGATCAGGAAAAGGTATTTATTGTGTATTGGAAAAACAAAAGTAAAATTGCAACAAAAATAAATTACCTCTAATAACTATAATCATTCCTATAAAGTATCTTTTTAAAATTAACAGAAAATTTAATAATAGTAGGTATATATAAATGTTTAAAACGCTTATTTTTTCACTAAGTATTATTTTTTTTGGATTAATTGCAGGATATATTATCCAACAATTGGCACGCAGAAGAATTATCCGATTACCTATTAGCATGGAAAATTTACGAAAACTCCTTCAGAAGATAGCGCTTTTATTTTTTCTTCCCATTTCTACTATCGGGACATTATGGATAGTTAAGATGGACAACATCAAAATCGTTGCTTTGCCGTTTTTGGGAATATTTGCTCTTTTTGCAGGAGGGATATTAGGTCTGGTTGTGGCCAAATTGCTTAAGCTAAACCGTAAAGATACAGGGTCTATGTTTACATGTGGTTCATTTGCAAATATTGCATCTATAGGAGGGTTAGTTTGTTACTTATTTTTTGGCGAAGAAGGCTTTGCTTTAGTATCTTTTTATGCACTATTTGTACAAATTACCTATTATGTTGTAGGTTTTCCTATAGCAAAATCGTTTAGCAGTGATATGACTACGAATGGCAATTTAGTTTCTCACCTTAAAAAAGTATTTTTAGATATCTTTGTAGTGGTCGCTTTGATATATATTACCATTGGGATTTTGTTTAATTTATCCGGTATTGTAAGACCTGTATTTTATCAGACCATTAATGCTGTCTTTATTCCTGTTCAGACAATGCTTCTCCTGGTATCTATCGGATTAGCTATGAAATTTGGAAGAGTAAGAGATTTTGCCAGGGAATGCGTGGCAGTCTCTTTTATAAAATTCACATTAGTGCCACTAATAGTATCGACTATAGCTTTTCTCTTGGGTTATGGAAAAATAGAGGGAGGTTTACCGCTTAAAGTTGTAATCGTTCTTTCATCAATGCCGGTTGCCTTTACCTCTTTAATACCTGTTTCGATATACAATTTAAACTTAGATATGGCTAATTCTTGCTGGTTGGTAACTACTCTAAGCCTAATTATAGTCTTGCCTTTGTTGTATTATATCATTAGTTTAGTATAGGTCTAAAGTCATTTTTTTAGAAGTTGGAGAAAAAAAAATGCAAAAAAGAAAAAAATACTCCTTGTTAATGACCGATATTTCACATCAGAGTTTATAATTAATCAGTTAAAATGGTTAAATCGCTATAACTTGGATTTTTTTACACTTTCAGACCGTCCCGATGAATCCCAAAAAAGTTTTCAGAAAAGAATGTTAGAAATGGAAGTGTATGGACCTTCCGAAGAGCTAGCTCCTCCAGAATTAATAAATATAATAAAAGATATTAATATTTTGGTAGTTCATTTTACCGTTATTCCTTCTTCAGTAATATTTGCAGCAAAAAATCTGGAATTCATTGGTGTCTTGAGAGGCGGCTGGGAAAATATTGACTTGCAAGCTGCAAATGCAAGGAAAATTCTGGTATCTAACTCTCCCGGTCGAAGTGCTGATGCAGTTGCTGATTTTACAATTGGTTTAATGATTTGTGAAAGTAAAAATATTGTTCGTAGTTCCATAGCTCTTAGAAATGGTTTATGGGGAAAACAATATATTAATTCGAGTTATCGTTATAATCTTAAAGGGCAGACCGTTTAATTAATTGGTTTTGGACAAGTAGGAAGCAGGGTGGCTAAAAAATTAAGTGGCTTTGAAGTTAATATTCTGGTATATGATTCTTTTGTGCCAAAAGAAATAATAATAAATGCAGAGTGCCAACCAGTAAAGCTTAATTACCTTTTACAAAACTCTGATTTTGTTTCACTTCATTACCGTTATACCGAAGATACTAAAAATATGCTTGGTTCACGAGAAATTTCTTTAATGAGGCCAACTGCTTATTTAATCAACACTGCTCGAGAAGGTTTAGTTGATAGTAATGCATTATATAAAGCTTTAAAGGATGGCAGAATAGGAGGAGCTGCTTTAGATGTATTTGATGTAGAACCGCTTCCCAATGATTCACCTTTTTTACAACTTGAAAATATTACCTTAACTCTCCATCTAGCTGGACATTCTTTAAATTCAATGACTACTCCCTTTGAAATTTTAGGTAAGGAAATTGATCGTTTCTTGAAAAATGAACCATTAAAATTTGTAAAAAATGAAAATGATATATAGTTGGAGGCAAAAAAAATTGTCTAAAAATATAGAAAATATTATTTTTAATAAATATTCTTTATCAGGTAAAACCGTTCTAATAACTGGTGCTTCAAGGGGAATCGAAAAAGCAACAGCCATATTATTAGCTTCTCTTGGAGCAAATATTGTAATAAACGGAAGGAATCATGAATTGTTATTAAAAACTGCTAAAGAGATTGAAGAAACTGACCAGGAATGCCTAATCTTAGAGGGAAATATTTCAAGTTCAGTAAATTTACCAGGAGAAATGGTTAACGAAGCAATAAAACGTTTTGGGAAGATAGATATATTAATTAATAATGCCGGTACAGCCATGCATACAAGTTTTTTGGAAATGAAATTGACAGATTGGAATCATGTTATTAATGTGAATTTAACGGCAGCTATGATTTTTTGTCAAGCTGTTATCCCTCATATGAAAAAAAAGGATATGGAAAAATTATTAACATAAGCTCTCTCGTAGCCAAGCAAGCTCGATTAAGCACAGCACCCAGTTATGGAGCTTCGAAATCAGGTTTAGTCTACTTAACCAGGCATCTTGCCAAGGAATTTGGGCCTTTTGGTATCTACGTTAATGCTATTTGTCCTGGACAAATTGTTGAACATATGACAAGGCACTGGACCGAGGAGCACGAAAAAGAGTTAATTGAAGAGACATCTTTAAGAAGATTAGGATATCCTATTGATATTGCGAAGGCCGTTTTATTTTTAAGCAGCGATTTGTCTTCGTATGTAAATGGAGAAGCATTAAATGTAAATGGTGGATACCTTATGGACTAAGGTTTTTATAGCAAATAAAAAAGTTTATTATCTTTCTGCTATTTTATTAGTCTATTTTACTTCCTCCTTTTCTATCCAAAAACCTCAAATAGAATAAATTATTTTAGAAAGTTAAATAACAGAGATGCTTTAATGGTGCAAATGTATTGGATTCAAACAAGTTATTGACAAACAAATAGAGACTTGCTAAAATATATAGTAAGTATAGTTTACTAACTAAAATTAAGGAGCTTCTATGTTAGTTCTGAAGCCAGAAGATACGCGAAAGAAAAATGCTATTACCTTGCTCCATCTTCTACTAAAAGAGGATGGTATCTCTCGGGTAGAATTATCCCGGATGACTGGTTTAACCAAAACCACTATTTCTGCCATAATTAAAGAATTTAAAGATTCTGGCATTGTCGAAGAGTCAAATCAAGTTTCTACCGGTAATGTCGGAAAGTCTCCTATTCCTCTCCATATTAGAGCAGATGCCGTTTATACAATGGGGGTACATCTCAGTAGGCAAAGGGTGGAAACATTATTAATGGATGCACAAATGAATATTATTACCTCCAATATTGGAGAAGATTATACAAGGTTTGGTCCGGAAGGAATCATTGATAGTTTATTTATTAATATTAATAAAATAATGGAATATGCGAAAAAAAAGGAGATTGATATTGGAGCGATTGGTATTGGTGTGCCTGGACCTTTGGATGCCCAAACTGGTGTAGTAAAACACCCACCAAAACTTAAAGGATGGAAAGATGTTCCTCTGGGAAGTATTGTACAAAAGGAATACGGAATTCCCGTCTGGATAGAAAATGATGCCAATGTCTGTGCTTTAGCAGAAAAGTGGCTGGGAAGTGGAAGAAATATACATAATTTTATTTATATACTTATAAATGAAGGCATAGGGGCTGGAGTCATTATTAATGATGAACTTTATCAGGGAACTTACGATTTTGTGGGAGAAATCGGACATTTTTTATGTTATGAACAAGGACAATTTCAGTATCTGGAGGATATTGCGGGGGTAGATGTCCTACTACATTTAGCTAATTCTCAGGGATTGTCAGTAAAAGGTTTAGAAAAAATGGCTGAATTACTTCAACAAGATAATCAGATTGCTAATTCAATTGTGAAAAAGATAGCAACCTGGATAGGTTCTGCCATTGTGAATGCTATTCATATGATTGGACCCCAGACCGTATTTATTGGTGGTAAAATGGTTGTTTTGGGAGAACCTTTAATTCAACCGATTAGGAAAATTGTATCTCATTATTTATTTGGAGAACAAGCAGTGAATATTCAATTCTCCAGTATCTCATCTAATGCAGTACCTAGTGGAGCGGGAATTTATGCTATGGTCCATTGGTTAGAAAAAAAGAGTTCAGAAATTTAAAATGGCTTATTAGTTAAGAAAATTTATAGTTTTAAGAAAATTTTTTATATATTATATACAGGCAAAGCAAGTAAAAGCTAAACTAGGTAATTTCACATCGAGTAGAGATTAAAAAAATTAAGGAGGTGAAAGCAAGGAAGAAAAAAAGGTAATTCACTATCTTGTTTTTGAAAAATGTTTTTGAAAGTTTGTTAAAGAAAGTAAATTTATTATTAAAGGAGAAGAAAAAATGAAAAAACTTATTATTGGTATACTGTTAATCTGTTTAGTTTTATCTTTTGTGTCTGTGGCATGTGCAGCTAAATTGAAAATTGCCTTTATGCCTGGTATTGCTGATCCCTTCTACTTTACTATGGAGAAAGGTGCCAAAGCTAAAGCAGCAGAATTAGGAGTAGAATTAATTGTTGGAGAATATCCTAAAGCATGGGGACCTGAATATCAAGTACCGATATTGAAAGCTTTGGTCGCAAGAGGAGATATTGATTTACTCTTTACAGCTCCTACTTCTACAGAAGCCTTAATCCCTGTTCTGAAAGAAATTTCTGATAGTGGTATTCCAATTATTACAGTTGATACCTATCTTGGTGATGGAGATTATACTAAACCTAGTAATTATAATTTCCCTCTTGCCTTTATCGGGACAGATAACTTCTTGGGTGGTCAGGTAGTTGCTGGTCAATTAGCACTCATGCTGGGTGGAAAAGGGAAAGTATTTTTAGAAAATACTAACCCGGATGTATCCAGTGTAATGGGTAGAGAATTGGGTTTCCGAGCTGGAATAAAAATGTTCCCCGATATGGAGTTGGTAGGAGTAGAATATTGCCTTGATGTCCAGGAAACGGCTGCTGCTCAGGTCAATGCTGCTTTACTAAAGAATCCTGATTTAGGAGCAGTATTTGGTGTCAATGTGTTTAGTGCTCAAGGGGCTTATCAGGCTATAACCAGTGCGGGATTAGAAGGAGCTGTTAAAGTTGCAACCTGGGATGCGACGGAAACACTAATTGAAGCCTTAAAAAGAGGTGAGGTGGATTTAATTTTAGCTCAGATGCCTGCAGAGATGGGAGCTTTATGTGTAGAATGGGGTTTCAAGTACCTTACTGAAGGAGCAGAAATTCCAAGGAAAGTAATTCCAGGTTTCTTTGTTTTCACCCAGGAGAATGTTAACGACCCAGAAGCACAGAAGTATATTTACAAATAATTTTTTAAAGATTGAAAGTTTTTAGATTTAACATATACGGCAGGGGGTAAAATACTCCCTGTCGTATATTCTATCTTATATAAAAGGAAATTTTTATGGCTAAGTCAAATAATGATTTTTTTATCGATTTTGAAAAACTTAGCAGAAATAGAACAATACTCTTAGTGGGTAGAAATTGGGCATTCATTTTTCTTATATCCATGTTAATTTTGTTCAGTTTTTTGGGGAAATATTTTTTTAGTCTGAGAAATTTTAATAATATTATCCTGGGAGTGAGTTCTCTGCTTTTATTAGCAAGTGGAGAGACTTTTGTTATTATCAGTGGAGGTATTGACCTCTCCATCGGTTTTGTTATGGGTTTTGTCTGCATCAGCTCTTCTATTATTATGCGAGATTTAAATGCCGCAGGTTACTCTCCAATTATTTCTATCATAGCAGGTTCATTCGGAGGACTTTTATTAGGACTAATTCCTGGAATTATTAATGGATATTTAGTGGCTAAATTAAGAGTGCCGCCCTTTATTGCAACTTTAGGTATGTGGGGAATTGCCAATGGTTTAGCCTGGCGGCTTTGCGAAGGATTCCCCATTGGTTTTTTACCTTTGCAGGTACGAGACATTGGTAATGCCTATCTGGCTTATTTTTCTCCCAAGAAGGGCTTTTCCTTTTTGATAAAGCCTGAGCTGACCGAGAGGGGGGATATTTTAAGTTTAGTAAAAATTATTCCCATACCTATTTTATTGATAACTTTTATTCTGCTTATATTTGCTTTTATTCTATCCCAAACTAAATTCGGTCAACATACCTATATTATTGGCGGAAATGTTGATGCTGCAATAAGAGCAGGTATTAATGTTCCCTTAAATATAATTAAAATTTATATGATATCTTCATTTTTTGCATCTGTTGCAGGAATATTATTAGTTTTTAAATTAAATATGGGTGTTCACACTCAATATACTTCCAGTTATGAACTTTTTGCAATTGCAGCTGTAGTTATAGGTGGAGCAAGTCTTACAGGTGGTAAAGGGACAATCTGGGGTACCATTATTGGCGTGCTGTTAATTGGAACTTTAAATAACGGATTGATGATGATGGGGTTACCTATTTTTTATCGATTTATTGCCACCGGTTGTATCTTAATTATTGCTATTTTGATTGATCAATTCTTTCCGGAGTTGGTGTATAGAGAATGATTAATTATAATAAAACAAGAGAAATAGGAATTAATATACTAAGAAGGTGGATCTTAATATTTTTAGTTGGGGAAATCGTATTTTTTAGTATTGTCGGAACGAATTATCTTAGTTTAAATAATTTACAAAATATTCTAGTAGCCTCGACAACCGTGCTTTTATTAGCCACCGGAGAAACTTTCGTTATTATTACCGGGGGTATTGACTTATCTATTGGATTTATGGTTGGGTTTAGCTCGGTAGTAAGCGCAAAAGTAATGGTTGATTTATGGGCAGCAGGGTTTTCTCAAACTTTGGCGATAACCATAGGTATATTAACTGCCCTTTTGTTAGGACTAATTCCTGGATTTATTAATGGATTTTTGGTGGCAAAATTAAGAGTACCTCCCTTTATTGCAACTTTTGGTATGTATGGTATTGCTTATGGGTTTGCAGAGATTATCTGTAATAACGTACCGGTTCATAATTTACCTACTTCTTTAGGGTCACTAGGTCATGGTTATTTGTTTTACTGGTTACCAGGAAAGATTCTTAGCTTTTTAAGTAAGCCAGAAAACCTGAGCAGAGAAGAATTAAAACATTTAGTATCGATCGTTCCCAACGTAACAGTCATTGCTTTTATTTTTATTGGTATTTTTGCTTTTATTCTGGCTAAAACTAAATTTGGTCAGCACACCTATGCCATTGGTGGAAATATTAATGCGGCAGAAAGAGCAGGAGTTAATGTAAAAGTCCATTTAATTAAGGTTTATATGATATCTTCATTTTTTGCTTCTCTTGCTGGAGCTATGTATGTGTTACAATTTATTACCGGTAGGGCTCCTGCAGGCAGTGCCCGTTTATTGGATGCCGTGGTGGCGGTGGTTATTGGTGGAGCCAGTTTAAGTGGCGGTAAAGGTACAATAATGGGTACAGTTATTGGTGCTCTAATTATTGGTGTATTAGAAATAGGATTGGTAAACTTAAGTATTCCTACTTATAATTTACATATTGCTGTTGGTTGTATACTTATCTTTGCTGTATTAGTCGATCAGTTTTCACCTGAAATAATACATAAAGAAGAGGAGATTAGATAAGGAGGACATAATGGAACCTTTATTGGAAGTAAAGAATATTACCAAACGATTTGGTGGTTTAACCGCAGTTGACGATGTAAATATGAAAATATTTCCTGGGGAAGTTGTTGGTATTTTAGGTGATAATGGAGCAGGAAAATCGACTTTAATTAAAGTAATTTCCGGTGTATATCATGCTGAGGAAGGTCAGATATTTTTTGAAGGACGCCAGATAAAAATTAGTAATCCAATAGAAGCGTTAAAAATTGGGATAGAAACTATCTATCAAGACTTGGCTTTGGCTGAAAATATGAACGTTTATTCTAATATCTTTTTAGGGCGAGAAAAATTAGAGAAATTTTTAGGTTTTATCGATGTGCTTGACCATGATTATATGTTAGTAGAATCTAAAAAGGTGTTAAGTCGCTTAGATATCAACATTCCTTCTTTAAAAAATAAGATCAGGACACTTTCCGGAGGAGAAAGACAAGCTGTAGCCATATCACGTTCTATTTATTGGAATGCGAAATTATTGGTTATGGATGAACCAACAGCAGCTTTAGGAGTGGCAGAGCAGAAAAAAGTATTAAATCTGGTAAGGACTTTAAGCTCTCAAGGGGTTTCTGTTATTATTATTAGTCATCAAATGCATGATGTATTTTCAGTTGCTACAAGACTGTTAATTATGCGTAGAGGGAAAAAAGTAGCAGAGAGGATTACAAAAAAGACTAATGTTGATGAAGTAGTAGGTTTAATTGTAGGTTCACTGCCCGGGGATTATATAGAAGTTAGTAAAGAGAAAAGGTAAAAGAAAAACAAATATGCAGCAATTAAGGAGCAATTGAAAGACTGGGTGTTAAAAAGTTATGACTCTGATGAAGTTTTTGAGAATAATTACTTGTAACCTTGCTCGTCAGCTCAACGGTGGAGCATCCGGCTGTTAACCGGAGGGTTGTAGGTTCGAATCCTACCCGGGGAGCTTGCTAATTCCAGCCCTTTGGCCTTTGCTGAAGGGCCTTTCTATTTTAAAATATTTTCCAGAAAAAGAAGGATTTTTAAAACCTTATGTCGTATACACAATATATAGTGTAAAATATTTTACGTAAACAAGTATTTTTTTTCAATGAATTTACAAATCTAATATTGTAACCTGTATGAAGGTAACAGGAGAGACTTTCTCTTTCCATCATAAAAGAAAAAGAGCCGAAGAGGTAAGATACCAAAAGTATTGAAACTTTCAGGTAAAAGGACCGTTACTGGTCAGGACTCTGGAGAGCTTTATAGAGGCTAGGGAGAAAACAAAAAGAGAAAAAAAGGTGCCACTAAAAAAATATTATATTTTCAAAAATATATTTAATAATAAGGAGATAAAAAAATGTTTAAGAAAAAATTGTTTTTATGGTTTTGCTTGACGGTCATTCTGGGATTGTTTGTGCTTGGTGGTTGCGGCGTAACCACGCCGGTAGCAGTAACCGGAGTCACCTTAGATCAAGCAGTCATGACCTTAACCGCAGGGGGAGCAACAGGAACCTTAGTAGCGACTGTAGCACCTCTAGATGCTACCAACCAAAGCGTAACTTGGTCTTCAAGTGTTCCGGCAGTGGCAACCGTAGTTAATGGAGTAGTAACACCATTAACAGCAGGTACAACTACTATTATAGTAGCAACAGTAGATGGAGGTTTCACTGCAACATGCACAGTGACAGTCAACCCGGCACCAGTAGCAGTGGGCGATAGTTATGGCGGAGGCATAGTAGCCTATATCCTCCAAGGTGGAGACTCCGGTTACGATGCAAACGTACAACACGGATTAATTACAGCTACAGATGACCAAAGTACAGGAATACAATGGTACAATGGAAGTTATGTGTCAACAGGTGCAACAGGTACCGCGATAGGTACCGGGCAGGCTAATACGACAGTCATAGTAACTATACAAGGGGCAGGAAGCTATGCAGCACAGTTATGCAATGACCTGACAGAAGGCGGCTATAACGACTGGTTTTTACCCTCGAAAGATGAACTGAACAAACTATACATCAACAAAGTTGCAATTGGTGGTTTTGCTGATTACGCCTACTGGAGTTCGTCGGAGTACAGTACTCACACCGCATGGTCCCAGAATTTCGAAACTGGTCCTCAGTACTACCTCAGTTCCAAGTCCCATACGAACCGGGTCCGTGCTATTCGGGCTTTTTAACCATTTAACTATTTAAGGGTTTAAAAGGGGGACCCCCTTTTAAATTTTTTTAAAAAGTGGCGCTATATTATGATTTAAAAGCATTTAAAGATGTATAGCGGTTGATCTTGAAAATATTCGAATTTTGAATAATTAACTTATTAATCTGATATTTTCTATTGCAATATTCCCCTTAAAAGTTCCAAAGCTTTCCAATAGGGGGAGCTTGCTAATTCCAAGCCCTTTGGCCTTTACTGAAGGGCTTTTTTGTTTTTATAAATTATTTTACATAAAAAGAAGGATTTTTAATAAGTTGTATAGTATATATAAAATAATGACTAAAATAAATTTAATAAGCGTATTTTTTTATCTAAGCAGAATATCTGTAATACTATTATACTAAAATAAAAAGCTATATTATCTAAGATTCATTTTAAGAGTAAGACTCTTTCTCTATACCAAGAGACCCACTAAGTAACACATCCAAACTATACTAACCATCCAATCATCAATCTTCTATCATTGCCTGACAAAAAACTAAATATTGTATTCTGGATGAAGGTAACAGGAGAGACTTTTTCTTTCCATCATAAAAGAAAAAGAGCCGAAGAGGCAAGATACCAAAAGTATCCAAACTTTCAGAAAAAAAATCGTTATCGGACAGAACCTTGTAAAGCTTTATAGAGGTTAAGGAGAAAACAAAAAAAAGAGGAGGGGTACCTAGAAAATATTATATTTTTAAAAATATACTTAGTAATAAGGAGGTAAAAAAATGAAAAGTCAAAAAATAAATTCTTTTAAGTATTTAAGTTTGTTTTTTGCAATGATTGTTTTGGTATTAATAACCGGATGTAGCGGAACAACTCCAACAACTCCAATTATCAATTCCTTTTTAGCTAATCCAACAAGTATTACTGCAGGAGAAAGTTCTAATTTAAGTTGGAGCGTTACAGATGCAACTACCGTTGTTATTGACCAGAGCATTGGTAGTGTAGCATCCACCGGCACTACAGCAGTAAGTCCCGTAACAAGTACTACTTATACCCTTACTGCCACCAATACTGCCGGAAGTGTGACAGCATCAGTCACAGTAACAGTGGGTGCAGCTTATGGCTCTATCGATATCAATTCCAGCCCTCCAGGAGCCAAGGTCTATCTGGATGGGGCAGACACTGGACAAGTTACTCCTATTGTCCTTACGAATAAAAGTGCTGGCACGCATACGGTGAAATTAGAGCTTTATCATTATGAGTCTAAAGAAGATACCACCATTTCGGTAACTGCCGGGGAGACCACATACCTTAATTGGCCATTAACCTATGCTACGACACAAAACCTGACCTTGCAACCGGGTGCTGAAGGGAAGGATGCCCAAGTGGTTGAAGGCGATCCGGATACGAATTATGGAAATAATACTTATTTGTATGTAGGTTACTATACTCTCACTAAACTAAGATATCGTACTTACCTGTACTTCGATGTGAATTCTTTCCTTCCCGCAGATGCGGTGGTCACAACTGCTTATCTGAAATTGCATCAATATGGTTTTATGGGTACAGGAAGCCTGTCTATCGGCCTTTATCAAGTGACTGAAGACTGGACAGAGAGTGCCATTACCTGGAATAATCAACCGGCAAGTTCATCAGATGCCGAATATGCGAGAGAAGTGTCTAGCAGTACGGATACCTGGAAAAACTGGTATATCAAGGACCTGTTAAAGGGCTGGATGGATGGCAGTATCACGAATTACGGTATGTTGTTGAAACCGGTCAATGAACCGGCAACCAATATGGCATTGTTTGATTCTTCTGATTATTGGGATGTTACCCGTCATCCTCAATTGGTAATCGAGTATTACATTCCTTAAAGTCAGTCTCTGAGATGGGCAGAATGTCTATATCTTTAGTTCTGCCCCTCTCTTGCACAACAAATATTTTTATTGAAGAATAAATATTTCAGTTTCTTCCCTCATACAAAAGTTGCGAAAGTCATCCTGTTTGGGGAGCCAAGACAATTACAAGCCCTTTGACATTTGCTGAAGGGCTTTTATTTTTTTAAATTATTTTTCAGAAAAAGAAGGATTTTTGAATAGGCTTATAGTATAAGGTAAATAATGTAATAAAAAATATTAAATATTTAACCTGTATGAAGGTAACAGGAGAGACTTTTTCTTTCCATCATAAAAGAAAAAGAGCCGAAGGGGTAAGATACTAAAAGTATACAAACTTTCAAGCCAAAGGACCGTTACCGGACAGAACTCTGGATAGCTTTATACAAAAAGGCACCGACGGGGCAATTCCTAAACTTTAGGAAAACC
Source organism: Atribacteria bacterium SCGC AAA255-G05 (assembly GCA_000405605.1). Taxonomy (GTDB): domain Bacteria; phylum Atribacterota; class Phoenicimicrobiia; order Phoenicimicrobiales; family Phoenicimicrobiaceae; genus Sediminicultor. The sequence continues at coordinate 2,309 of ASPA01000025.1, read as the reverse complement.
CATACAGAGTTTACTGAAAAGAACTATCTCCTAATTTCTTAGGAAGAATCTTTCAGGTAAAAGGACAGAGTAAGAGAGTAATATACTTATTTTTTTATTCTGTCTTTTTTATTTATACGAGGAAAAGGTTTCGGTAAATACCTAACAAATAATTCAGGGATTTTGGCACTAATAATAAAGAGAAAGGAGGGTGAGAAATAGGAAAATTTAAATATCTCTTAGTATCTGTTTAATATAGTAGCTTCAAAAATAATTAACCCAAAAATATAAAAGGAGGTTGATAAGATGAAAAGATATGATTATTTTAAGTTTTTAGTAATAATTTTAATGTTAATATTTATGACAGGTTGTGGTGCATCAATTACTACTCCCTCAGAACCAGTCATTAATTCCTTTACTGCTTCCCCTCTGGCCATTACTGCAGGGGGAAGTTCTACTTTAAGCTGGAGTGTCTCTGATGCCACCAGTGTCAGTATTGATCAGGGAGTAGGAAGTGGCTTAGCTCTAAGTAGTTCAGCTTCGGTATCTCCTACAACAACTACTACTTATACCCTTACTGCTACCAATGCTGCCGGAACGGTTACTGCTTCGGTTCAGGTTACCGTGTCTACTACTACCTACACCGTAACCTTTAAGTCTCAAGGTGGCAGTGCAGTAATTTCACAGGTGGTGGGAGACGGTGGGCTGGTAACCGAACCGACGGCACCCACAAAGGCAGGCTATACTTTTGGCGGTTGGTATAAAGAATTCTGGTGTACGAATGCCTGGAACTTTGCTACTGATACGGTGACATCCGATATAATGCTCTATGCTCAATGGATCAGGGATACTGCCAATCCCACCTACACCGTAACCTATAATGGTAATGGCAGTACAGGTGGAACAGTCCCGGTAGACTCATCGAGTCCTTACGAATACGGAGCAACCGTGACGGTACTCGGTCAAGGAAGCCTGGTTAAAAGCGGCTATATCTTTTGGGGTTGGTGCACCGCTGCCGATGGTAGTGGAACCAGTCATTTCGCAGGGTTTACCTTTAATATGGGCTCGGGCAATGTGACACTCTATGCCCTGTGGACCCCCACCTACACCTTAACTATAGCAGTAAATCCGACTGGAGGAGGTACCACTAATCCAGCAGTAGGAGTTCATCCTGGTTATGCGGCAAACCAAGTAGTAAATATTAGTGCTACCCCAGCTACAGGTTATCATTTTGTCAAGTGGAGTGGAGATGTAACTGGTTCTGCTAATCCTACCACAGTGACCCTGGATGCTAATAAGACGGTTACGGCTAATTTTGAATTAGTAATAGGCACTAGTTATGGCGGAGGCATAGTATTCTATATCCTCCAAAGTGGAGACCCCGGTTACGATGCAAACGTACAACACGGATTGATTGCAGCTACAACTGACCAAAGTACAGGAATACAATGGTTTAATGGAACTTATGTGCAAACAGGTTGCACAGCTACCTACATAGGTACGGGGCAGTTCAATACGACAACCATAGTAAATGTACAAGGGGCAGGAAGCTATGCAACAAAGCTATGCAATGACCTGACACTAAACGGCTATGATGACTGGTTTTTGCCGTCGAAAGATGAACTTAACGAACTGTATCTTAACCGAGGTGTAATTGGTGGTTTTGCTGTTAACTACTACTGGAGTTCGTCGGAGTACGATGCTACCCACGCATGGGTCCAGTACTTCAACCTTGGTAGTCAGAACAACTTCCTCAAGTTCATTACCTTCCGGGTCCGTGCTGTTCGGGCTTTTTAACTATTTATCAATTTAACTATTAATGGTCTGGTAGGGGCTTGCGGTCCTCCTGCACCCCTTTAATCAATGTGAAATGGGAGCTAGGAAGGATAATCAAAAGGCAGAACTTCTTAATTGAGGTTTCTGCCTTTTTAAATTCTTAACAGATACTAATCATTTCTTCTAACTTTTGATAAACCTTTCCAGTTTCACCACTCATACAAAAAGTTCGAAAATCGTATAACAGTCTCCACCATGTTTAAAACCTTAGAGCTCTTTAGAAATAAAATTGTAAAGTTTTATTTATATGTATTTTACAGATTATAGTTTTTGAAGATTATCTCTAATATTGAAGAATTAACTGATTTAATCTAATATTTTCAGTTGTAATATTCCCCTTAAAAGTTCCAAAGCTTTCCAATAGGGGGAGCTTGCTAATTCCAAGCCCTTTGGCCTTTGCTGAAGGGCTTTTTTGTTTTTATAAATTATTTTACATAAAAAGAAGGATTTTTAATAAGTTGTATAGTATATATAAAATAATGACTAAAATAAAT
>ASPA01000024.1 GCA_000405605.1 Atribacteria bacterium SCGC AAA255-G05 | reverse complement strand
ATCTGTACTACATCTCCCATCGGAAGAACCATCAGCCGTCTCCTGAAGGAAGAGGTAAGACAAAAGTTAGAAGCCCAATATAATGAACCTTCTTCTCAAGAGATTTACAAACTTAGAAAAGAAAAAGTTGAACTTCCCTTCGGACATATTAAACAAAATCTAAAGTTTGATTCCTTTCTCCTAAGAGGCCTAAAAGGAGTAAAAGCTGAGGCCTCTATTATTGGTACTTGTTTTGATCTTGTTCGTATGATCACTCTCCTGGGAGTACCAGGTTTAGTCAAAGAATTAAATGCCTGTTAAGGGGATAATACCCCCTTATCTCAAGTAAAATAAGGTAATATGAGTTAAAATAAGAATAAATATAATTATTATTCTTACATTAAGCTCAAAACCCTTAAATTTTTTTAAGATTTAAAAAATCATTGCAAAATATAATTATTTATAACACAGCCTCTTCCGCGGGAATGACAGAAACAACAGACGGGTCGGATAAATCCGACCCCTACATTTTTTTAAACCTGGCTCTTATTCCCGAAGGGACAGGGAATATACAGGTAGAGAGAGGTTATCTTTAATCAATTTGATTGCCTTCAAAGCTTCTTCGCGAGAAGTCCATTCCGGGGCATTTACGGGATTGCCGCGCTCTGATGAATCAGAGCTCGCAATGACATTTGTGGGAGGGGCGTATGGCAATAAGCCCCTACATTTATCATCCTCGTTTTCTCCTACAGATTCTGAATCATGTCTTTGTTGTTCTGCACCCTGGTAATTATTCTTTAGGGCGGACCTCAGCCAGGCGGGAGGGTTCTGGATGTTCTTCTTCTCAATTAGTAAATCCAATTTCTCCTCAATCTTCTTCACCGAGTATTCTTTTAGTATCTTCTCAATAAATTCCTCCTTAAAATTTAACTCAACCATCCGTTTTCTTAGTGCTTGCATTTTTTCTTCTGCCTGTACGTTGCACCTGTCTGCGTGCGGACACGCACAGGCTGGCGCAGACAGGTCTCCTTCCTCTTTTAATTTTTTAAAATTAACAGCAGCAACAGCATCTTTTTCTGCCTCTTTGTTGTTGTTGTTACCTTGGTAATGTTTAAGATTGGTATTGTTAGGGTGCAAATTTTGAACCGCCCCGGGTGCAATATTTGCACTACCCTCTCCCAAATTATGAACCTGGCGGGGTTCAATTTTTGCACCATCCGCTATGGGGGTAATCTTATAAAAGTTAGATTGATAATTCCCCTGAGCAGTTCTTCTTTTTACTATCTTTTTAATCAGCCCATATTTAAGAAGAATCTTTCGATAGCTAAGCAGACTATTTTTAGATATGCCTAATTTGCTGCTTAAGGTGGATAGTGCGGGCCAGGCAATATCTTTTTCTTTATGGCAATAGGAGAGCAGTTGGAGATAGAGTAGGGCGGGTCCTATTCCTAAGACCTTGACCCATTCTCTTAGGAAGTAGTTGGGGACAATGATGTAGCCTTCTTTGCTCGCTTGGTGTAGGTTGTTTTGGTTATTTGGTTTTTCTTTTTGCATATCTTTCTCCTTCATCGAAAATAGTCGTTAGTATTTGGTATTTAGTATTTAGCTAAGAAAAGATAAAAAGACAAGTTTCAGGTTACGAGTTTCAAGTTTCAAGTTGGGATTGCCGCACTCCCTTCGGTCGTTCGCAATGACATTACTTGCCTGATGTTTTTAGGTTTTTGTAGGGGGCGGATTCATCCGCCCCGAAAAGACGGGTTCGATAAATCGAACCCCTACATTCAGATAGACAAGCGAGACACCTGCCCTACGGAGAGGACGGGTCGGATGAATCCGACCCCTACAATTGAGATTGCCGTCCTCCTTGCAGTCACAATGACAGTCATAATTAAATCATAAATAATTTTTCCTGTAATAACTTTTCTGTTTATTTTCTGTTTATTATTTGTTTGTTTTTTGTTTATATTTTTTAAGGTTAAAAAAAATAAAAAAAATCCAGACAACACAATGGTTATCTGGATTTTGCTCAGTAAATAAATTACCATTTTTCCCAATATTTTAAACTAAATTCATCTGAATTGAGGGAAAAAATCAAAAAAATTAACTTATTTTCAATTTATTTTCTTCTAAATTTAACATTATCCCCCTTCGGGAAACTACTTTTAAAATATCTTTGACCCTTTTGTTATTCTTTTTATTATTACCGATAGTTTTTAGAATGGCTCTTCTTATTTTATACAGATGAGAAGTTATCTGAACATAGGTGCTATATTCGTTTTCTGTCCATAAAGTCTTTAAAAGATCGCTATAGGTTATTGTTTTTCCTCTGTTTTGAGATAGGAGATAGATTAAGGAAAATTCTTTGGCGGTCACCTCAACCTCTTTTTCTTCAAATATAATTCTTCCCGGGAGATATTTATCAATTTGTAGAACAGTTTTCAGTTCTTGGTTCTCGGTTTTCAGTTGAGAAATGCAAGATGGATTAGTCGTTAGTCGTTGGTCGTTAGTATTTAGTGAAACCCCCACCTTAATCCTCCCCCTGCAAGGGGGAGGAGAAAAAAGAGAAGGTGCAAGATGCGAGTTAGTAGAAGGAGGCGAGGAAAGAATAAGAGGGAAGTTTTCAGTTTTCAGTTGTCGGTTTTCAGTTACAAGTTCACCGTTTTCAAAGTTCATCACTTTTTTAATCCTCTTGGCTAATTTTTGAGGTAAAACTTTAACTAATTCTTCTATGGAGAGTTCCTGTAGGCCTTGCTTATTATTGTAACCTGCATGCAGTAATTTTTTGATATGGTATCGGCTTAGTCCGGGAATCTGCAGCTGAGATAAATTTAGACCATCTTCCTCTACGCCGTCAATCAACCGGTTAGTTAATATCTTTATCCTATACAAGTCTTCTTTTCTCTTTTTTCTCCAACCCTCATTTTGCGCTATTTCCATTAGGCTATCGACCAACCAGGAAAAACTCTCTCCCAGTCCCTGGATATCTCCCCCGTAAACTCCATTCTCCTGTTCGATAGTATTGATATCCATATCCCCCTTTATCCAGTCATATAACAGGCAGGTCTTCTTAAAAGCCAGATGATCTTCCAGGGTAAGGGAATCTTCTTTTATTTTTTTCAACATAATTTTACCCTGGTAAAGCTTTTTATCTTCCTCCCCCTCTTTTAAGACCAGATGCCGAAGCTTGTTCTGGTAATTTCCTCTGTGGTCATCATCCCGGTAGAATGGGAAAAAGGAGATGGGTAGTGCTTTGCCATCTTCGCTAAAGGCGAAAAGCAAGAGTATCTCCAGATCACTGATTTCCCCCTTTTTACTATATTCCATCCATTTTTTTAAAAAGAGATAAGTCTCCACTTTAATTTTTAGGGCGGTAATCAGAATACCGTTATCAGTAGGAGATAAAATACCTCCTTTAATTTCTCTAATCAGTTTATTCTGTTTTAAAATATTCAGAGATCTATCTATTTTTTTCGCTATATTCTCTTTATCAAAGCTGAAATGCCAGTAACCGGAAAGGTAAGTTGCCCCTTTCTTTAAACATTCCTTTATCTCGTTCGGTTTTAGTTGATACTTTACCGATAGTCTCAAGAGAAAAGTAAGAAGATCTTTTTCTTCCTTAACCAGCCTTTTAATTGCCGTTTTACGCTGGGTACTTCCGGTGAAATTGAAATAAGTGTTCTGATGAACAGTTTCCGAGAGGAGGGAATAAGCCAAAAAGATTATCCTGCCAAAACCTGAGTTACCGGCTCTTCTACCCATATTTTGAATATCGGCAAAACCAAGACCGCTTCGGTGATTGTGGAGGTAGTTTCCGTCATGGTTATGTATTTTATCAAAAGGAATGATAATATTCTTAAAAGGAAGATTAATACCGATGGAATATTTAGTCGCAGCACAGACAATCTTTATCTCTCCCTTTTTAAGATGAGTTTCCACCAGATTTTTTTCTTCCCAGGATAGTTCCGGATTATGATAAGCAACTCCTTTTTCCAGCACCTCTAACAGTTTGTTCTGGGATAGAGTATCTTCCATCTGATGAAGCTCTTTTATAGCGGAGGAGGCGGCAGGGGATTCCAAGCGGGAAGCCAGCCATCCGGCCCATTGCCGGGATTCTTCAGGGGTTGCAAAAAATATCAAAGTCGGCTCATCCTGACTTATAAAATACTTCACAGTTTCCAGGAGATAATCTTCAAAACAGTTATCCCGAACGGTATCCGGTTTAAAAAATATTTCCCTGCGGCAGGCTTTTTCCTCATTTGAGGTAGTATATTTGAAAACGCCTTCCCTTACCACGCCTTGACGTATTTCTACCGCTTGCGGATAAGAGATAAGGGGATGAGCGGGAAACCATTTTAAGAGAATATCTTGATTTTCTACATGAGCGGAAAGAGCAATAATCCGGAGGCTTATTAGATCTTTTTTCAACAGGTGGTCGATTATCTCTTCTAATAGAGGTCCCCACTTGGGGTCATCGATAATCTGCATTTCATCTATTATCACCAAAGAGACATCGGTTAAAAATTCAGGATACATTAAGAGGAAATAATTGAACTTCTCACAGTCCATTACTGCCAGCTTATAATCTCCCTGTATGATGCGGTTGTCATCTACTTTGCGGTTACGGGTGGAGATGATGGTTCCAAATCCGCATTTACTATAAAGGTTTTTAAAGTGGTAATATTTTTCTTCAGCGGAAAACCTGAAAGGGGCTAAAAAGATGCTCTTTTTATGATGAATTAGATGGGCTATAGCGGCCATTTCTCCAAGGAAACTCTTCCCCGAGGAAGGAGGAGCAATGACTAAGAGATTATTATTGCTCTTCCCACGAAAGTGGGAATCTAATACCCCGTAATTTCTGACCGCCTCTTCTTGAAGCGGTAGTAAATACGGAGAGTTATTTTCTTCCCAGATATCTAAAGCAAAAGAGGGGATACCATAATTCTTTAAATCTTTAATTTTCATTGATAATACATTTCCTTTCTTTTTTCTTTTTATAACTAAAAACTGGAACAAATTGTAGAATGACTTCTATTGCATATCTAAGATGAAGAGAAGAGCGAAAATTTGTGCATAAAATCACCTCCTTTTTTATCAAGCGTAATTGCGGGTATATGGTTGCAAGTTGCAAGGTGCAAGATATAAATTTCAGTCACCCAGTCCGCCAGTCTGCCGGTCTACCGGTCGAGAATAAATACAAATACAAAGAAAAGATATAAATACAAGTTGCAAGTTTTTAAATAGTCGTTAATAGTATATAGTATCGAGTATATCTCCATTCCACCCCGTAGGACAGGCGTCTCGCCTGTCTATTTTGCTTTTGCAAAAATAGTATTTATTTTTAAATATATGCTATAATAAATAAAAAAGGGATATTAAAAAATAATTAACTTATTTTAAATTTTAGAAATATTTGAGCGAGAAGAAGAAGTGAAAGAGGAGAGAAGGAGGTATAGGAAATGAAATTTATTGTAACAATTGAACGAGATGAAGATGGAATGTTTGTAGCAGAATGTCCATCTATTCCGGGATGTGTGAGCCAGGGTAAGACTGAGCAGGAAGCGGTGGTAAATATCAAAGACGCAATAAAACAGTGTCTTGAAGTTCGTTCTGAAAAGGGTATGCCACTCACTGTAAGTATGCGTGAAGTAGAGGTATTGGTCTAATGCAGATTCCACTTTTAAGTGGGCGTGAAGTTGTCAAAATATTTAGTCGTCTGGGATGGGAGATTGCAAGGCAACGGGGAAGTCACATTATTCTTGTGAAGGAAGGACATATTGCTACATTGTCTGTTCCTGACCATCGTGAGGTTGCAAGAGGGACTCTAAGATCCCTTATTACCCGATCTGGTCTAAATATAGAGGAGTTTTTAAATGCACTGAAATAAGAAAAGAGAAACATTGCCTAATAGTGGAGAAGAAAAGCAAAATAAAAGGGGGACAGGTTACTTTTTGTAACAAAAAAGCTGTCCCCTTTTTATATTACATTTAACGGGTCGAGTTCAGCTCCACCTTCATCCCAGATAATTCTTTCTGTACTTCTGAAAAGTTCAAGGAATAATATTCCCGGTTCTGTTAGTTTAAGGTAATGGTATTTTATTTTTTAATAATTGACTTGTGTATTGTTTAGTGTATAATTAATACAGGAGGTGGTGTGCATGAAAAGGTTAAATATTACCTTGCCAGAGGAAATTGCCCAAGAGATAAAATCTATCCCTAACAAGAGTGGTTTCATTTCCGAAGCTGTAAAAGAAAAGCTTGAGAGAATAAATAAAGAAAAATTGGATAAACTTTTAATAGAAGGATATAAGGCAACCAGAAAAGAAGATAAAGAGATTAACCAGGAATGGGAAAAGATTACTCTGGAGGGATGGAGATAATATGGATTTTCCTAAAAAAGGTGAGATTTGGTTTGTATCCTTAGAGCCGGTAGTGGGGCATGAAATAGGAAAAACAAGACCGGCTTTGGTAATATCTAATGATAGAAATAATTTGTTTGCTGAGACGGTAACTGTACTTCCTATTACCTCAAAAACAGAAAAAATCTATCCATTTGAGGTTTTTCTTCCCAGCGAAGAAACTCATTTACCTAAAGATTCTAAAGTAAAATGCAATCAAATTCGAACTATAGACAAGAAAAGACTTATCAATTTTGTAAGCGCTTTACTTCCTGAAAAATTAGAAAAAGTAGAGAGGGCACTTTTGATCCATCTTGACATTAAAAAGTAATTACATTATAATTACTATGAAAGCTATTAAGAAGGTGATTATATATGAAAGCTGCTATCATTCCCATAGGTAATTCAAAGGGTATCAGGATACCAAAGGCAATATTAGATCAATGCCATATGGAGAAGGATGTTTTTTTGGAAATAAAAGGTGAAAATATAATTATTAAACCCATTAAGAAACAATCCAGAAAAGGTTGGGAGAAATATTTTAAAAAGATGAAGGAAAATAAAGATGATCGACTCGTCATTAATGATGGAGTTGATTTAGATATGGCGGATTGGGAATGGTAATAAGCCAATACGAAGTTTATCTTATTTCTCTTGACCCTACCATAGGACATGAAATAAAAAAAGTCCGCCCCTGTGTAATTATTTCTCCTGATGAAATGAATAAAAATATTTCCACAGTTATAATTGCTCCCATGACTACTCAATCACATTTCTATCCTACTCGTATCCCTCTTAAATTTACCGGGAAAGAAGCGTGGATTGTTTTAGACCAACTCCGCACCGTAGATAGAAAAATATTAATTGAGAAGCTGGGGAAGATAGATCAAAAAACTATTAATCAAGTAAAATCTATAATAAAAGAGATGTTAGTTGATTAAAAATGCAGGATATAAGCCTGCCAGGTGAAGATTAGCATAGAGCATAATAAGCTTTTATTAGGGCTCTATACTATTCAATTTTCCCCCGTATAAATATAAATCATTTAACGGGGCACGCCCCGTATAAATAAGTGAATTTAACGGGGTGAACCCAACTCTACTTTCATTCCGGATAATTCTTTCTGTACTTCTGAAAAACGTAGGGAATGATATTCTCTACCCTCCGAGGGGAGAGGTGATGACAGAAGGATGGATTCCCATTTTCATGGGAATGACAGAAGGGATATTGTAATTTATTTTTAGAAAAAAAGAGGATTTTTGAATAGTTTTGTAGAATATAAAGTAGAGAATAAATAGTTGTAAATAAAGAAGGCAAGAGATATTATTAGTAAAGTAAAGTTAGGTCCTGGATTCCCGCTTTCGCGGGAATGAGAGAGAGAAGTGCGGCAATGACAATTAGCAATTAGCTTTAAGCGAGGAAGGGAATATATGAAGAGATTGTTTAGGAGTTTTTCCTGGGTTGTTTTGGATATAATTTTTATAAATGTTTCTTTGATTCTTTCTCTGATATTAAGATTTGGGGAAGGCTGGGGAACTTATTTCTATGTTTATCGGGGATTAGTTGTCTATTTAACCGGATTCTTTCTTTTATTTGCTGTAGTTTTTAGATTATATAAGAGGATTTGGAGATATTTAAGTATCAGTGACCTTTTTCTGATAGCAGAAGTTGTTACCGGGGGAATATTTGGTACAGTTTTGTGTTTAAATTTAGTGAAGGGTATTGCTTTTCCGCGCACAGTTGTGGCTCTGACCTGGTTTTTCAGTCTGGCCCTGGTGGGAGGAAGCCGATTGGTCTGGAGGTTATATTGTGAGAGGAAGGGTGCTTTTGATAAGGGGCAGGAACGAATGTTAATTGTGGGTGCAGGAGATGCGGGAGAGGTTATTTCCCGGGAGATAATCAGGAGGCCTGATTTAGGCAAGTTAGTGGGTTTTGTGGATGACGATAAGGAGAAGGTCGGAAAGAGAATTCATAATGTGAAGGTATTGGGGAATGTTGAGGGGATAAATGATATTTTGGAAAAAGAGCAGGTTAGCACAGTTATTATTGCCATCCCCACGGCAAGCGGTAAAGAGATTAGGAGAATCGTTAATAATATAAAAAATAAGGAAGTAAGAATAAAGACTTTGCCCGGATTGTATGAGTTGGTGGATGGTAAGGTCAGTGTTTCCCGGATCAGGAGTATTAGGATTGGAGATTTATTGGGAAGGGAACCGGTAGATTTAAATTTGGAGGAGATTTCCGGATATTTGGAGGGCAAGAGAGTGATGGTGACCGGAGGTGGAGGATCGATTGGAGGAGAGCTGGCACGGCAGATTTGCAGATTTAAGCCGAGGAGTCTGATTTTATTGGACCACAGTGAGAACGGCCTTTTCCATATAGATCTTGAACTTAAAAGGAAATGGTCGGGAGCAGGAGAAAGAGTGGGAAAAAGAGCAGGAGTAGGAACGGGAGCAGGAGCGGGAAAAGGAAAAGAAGCAGGGGCGGAAATGAAAGCGGGAGTGGATATGGAGATGGAGTTGGACATGGAGTTAGTGGTGGCTGATATTAGAGATAGAGATAAGATGGATAAGATATTTAAGAAGTATAGGCCGGAAGTGGTTTTTCATGCGGCAGCTCATAAACATGTCCCGATGATGGAATTTCATCCCGATGAAGCAGTGATGAATAATATTATCGGCACTAAGAATGTGGCGGAGTTGGCAGAGAAGTATGGGGCGGAAAGGGTGGTAATGATTTCTACTGATAAAGCCATTAATCCTACCAGTGTTATGGGGGCGAGCAAGAAAGTGGCCGAGATGGTGGTAAAGGATTTGGGAAGCAGGAAAGCGGAAGTAGAAGAAGGGATGAGAGGAGAGGGCAAAAATAAAACTAAATTTGTAGCGGTTCGCTTTGGAAATGTATTGGAGAGTAATGGCAGTGTTGTGCCTATGTTTAAGCAGCAGATTGCCGAGGGCGGACCGGTTACGGTGACCGATAGAGAAGTAAAGAGATATTTTATGACTTTACCTGAGGCAAGTCAACTGGTGATTCAGGCCGGGGCGCTGGGGAAAGGCGGAGAAGTATTTGTGCTGGATATGGGAGAGCCGGTAAAGGTGCTGGATATGGCTGAAGAATTGATTCGTTTGTCCGGGCTTGAAGTTGGTGAGGATATAGAGATAAAGATTGTAGGATTAAGACCGGGAGAAAAGATGTTTGAGGAGATATTGACTGAGGAAGAGAAGAGCGGGGTGCTGGGAGATAGTGGGCACGAAAAGATTTTTATTGCCAAGGTTGAAGAGGTTGATGGGGAGAAGATGGAGAAGGATATTGAAGAGTTGGAGAAGTTGGCGAAGGCAATGGATAACGAGGGAGTGGTGCAGAAACTTCAGGAGATGCTGCCCAGTTATCAGCCGAATAGGGGAATTTCAACAAGATAAACATCACCTATTTTCACTATAATTTCCTTTCAAAATTAACAAATGCCTCGTCGCTAA
>ASPA01000023.1 GCA_000405605.1 Atribacteria bacterium SCGC AAA255-G05 | reverse complement strand
CAATGCCATATGGAGAAGGATGTTTTTTTGGAAATAAAAGGTGAAAATATAATTATTAAACCCATTAAGAAACAATCCAGAAAAGGTTGGGAGAAATATTTTNAAAANATGAAGGAAAATAAAGATGATCGACTAATTATTAATGATGGAGTTGATTTAGATATGGCGGATTGGGAATGGTAATAATACAATACGAAGTTTATCTTATTTCTCTTGACCCTACCATAGGACATGAAATAAAAAAAGTCCGCCCCTGTGTAATTATTTCTCCTGATGAAATGAATAAAAATATTTCCACAGTTATCATTGCTCCCATGACTACTCAATCGTGCCCCTGCCCTACTCGTATCCCTCTTAAATTTACCGGGAAAGAAGCGTGGATTGTTTTAGACCAACTCCGCACCGTAGATAGGAGAAGATTAATTGAGAAGTTGGGGAAGGTAGATCAAAAAACTATTAATCAAGTAAAATCTATAATAAAAGAGATGTTGGTTGATTGAAAATGCAATACCCACCTTTTTTTTGTAGGACAGGCGGGATGCCTGTCTTTTTTAATGTTTAAAAAAAAGTATATGTTATAATAATTTTAAATAACTTTTGAATTCAAGCCCTTTTTGTAATATAATCTATTTAAGTTCATTTGATGAACACATAATTAGCGGATAGGAATATCTGATAGGAGTAGTGTGCGTAACAAGTGCGAGTAAGAATAGTCTACCAGTTTACCAGTCGACCGGTCAATTCAGTCTACCGGTCACCCGGTCGGCCGGTCTTCCAGTCAGGATTAAATACAAGATCAGTTTGCCAACCAATTTGGTCTGCCGGTCTACCGGTCTACCGGTCAAAATAGTCGTTAGTATTTAGCAAGAAAAATACAGATAATAGATGCAGGAAAAAAAGATACAAATGCAAAAGATGAAAGATAGAAGATAAGAGTAAAAAGAGCATAGAACTGAATGCGAAGAGGGGGAAAGAATATGAATATCTGTATCATCGGTACTGGTTATGTAGGCCTGGTTACAGGGACTTGCCTTGCTGACTTTGGTCTCTCCATAACCTGTGTTGACCAGGATGAACAAAAAATAAATCTTCTTAATTCCGGGGGAGTCCCCATCTATGAACAGAACTTAGAAGCTTTAATTAAGAAAAATGTATCAGCTGGTCGAATAATCTTTACTACCAACCTTGAAAAAGCAGTAAAACAATCCCAGGTAATTTTTATTGCGGTAGGCACTCCTCCCAATCATGATGGTTCTGCTAATTTAGAGCAGATTGAAGAAGTGGCTCAAGAGATTGCCAGATATATCAATGAGTATAAAGTTATAGTAAATAAGAGTACGGTTCCCGTTGGCACCGCACACAGAATTAAAGAGATCATTAATGAATATCAGACTCTGTCATTGCAAGCGACCGAAGGGAGCGCGGTAATCCCTAGCAGTCCCAACCTCAACCGTAGGACAGGCGTCTCGCCTGTCTATCCTATTCCTTTCGACATCGTCTCCAACCCCGAATTCCTCCGTGAGGGTTCAGCAGTCTATGACTTCACCCATCCGGATAAAATAGTAATTGGCACCGAAAGTGACCGGGCTCTAAGAATAATGCAGGAAATCTACCGTCCCCTCTATCTTATTGATACACCTTTTGTTATCACCAATCCCGAAACTGCGGAGTTAATCAAATATGCCTGTAATGCCTTCTTAGCTACCAAGATTACTTTTATTAATGAGATTGCCAACCTTTGTGACAAAGTAGGGGCAGATGTGCATCAGATAGCCAAAGCTATGGGATTAGATGGAAGAATTAGCCCCAAGTTCTTACACCCGGGACCGGGATACGGTGGCTCCTGCTTTCCCAAGGATACAAGAGCACTTTGCAGTATTGCCGAAAGTTTCGGCTATGAGTTTCAAAGCTTAAAGGCGGTCGTATCAGCCAACAAAAGACAGAGAGAACTGATGGTAGAGAAAATAAAACATCTGGTGGGTGGTTTAAAGGGAAAGCGGATTGGTATCTTAGGACTTGCATTTAAACAGAATACAGATGATATTCGGGAATCTGCTTCTATTGATATCATAAAAATGTTACTCAAAGAAGGAGCAAAAGTGAAATGCTTCGACCCTCTGGCTATGGATAATGCTAAAAAAATCCTTCCCGATTTAACCTATTGTCAGGATGAATACGAAACCGCCCACGATAGTGATGCCTTAGTCATTGCTACCGAATGGAATCAATTCAGAAACCTTGATTTATTGAGAATAAAAAAAATACTCAAATCTCCCATCTTACTCGACCTAAGAAACTTATACGAACCGGAAAAGGTAAAAAGTTTAGGGTTTATCTATGAAGGAATAGGTCGAAATTGAATAGAGGAAATTGTATTTTATTTATTGATCGGTAGATTGGCCAATTGATTGAAAGGGAATGAGAAAAAGTAGTCTGTCCCCTTTCTCTTCCCAGACATAAGTAAAAATAATACGCTTGGCTGGAAAGCAAGAATATCATTAATAAGTGGAGTAGAAAATGACTATAAAAAATATACAGATAAAATCAGCAGTTTATAACTTTTTACCATATAAAATAAAAAAATTTTTGTCATCTGGACATTCCCGCAGTATAAGAGCCAAAAAAAATATTTTTGCATCTTTTGGATTGAAAGGTATAAGTATTTTAGTTAGTTTTTTATTAGTTCCTTTAGTTCTAAACTATATTGATATAACAAAGTATGGAATTTGGCTTACTCTAAGCTCTATTATTGGTTGGTTTGGTTTTTTTGATATTGGTCTTGGTAATGGGTTGCGTAATAAGTTTGCAGAAGCTATAGCAAAAGGCCAAAAGGAATTAGCTAGAATATATGTAAGTACAACCTATGCAATTTTATTTATAATTATAGGGATTGTTTATTTTTTGTTTCTTATAATTAATCCGCTTTTGAATTGGACAAAAATTTTAAACACTCCGGTTGATATGGGGAATGAATTAAGTAAATTAATCATAATTGTTTTTACTTTTTTCTGTATTAAGTTTATTTTTAAATTGATTGGTATTGTTATTGTAGCTGACCAAAAACCTGCAATTAATGATAGTCTTAATGTAATAGCAAATTTTCTATCGCTATTAATTATTTTTATATTAACAAAAACAACTAATGGTTCTTTGCTATACCTTGGAACTACATTAAGCGTTGCACCTGTTATTGTTTTATTGATTGCTTCTTTTGTTTTTTATAATAAAGATTATAACTATTATAAACCTTCATTTAAATATGTTGATTTTAAATATTTTAAGTCTCTAGAAAGTTTAGGAGTGAAATTTTTCATTTTGCAGATTGCATGCATAGTAATTTTTGCAACCGATAATATAATTATTACACAAATACTTGGACCAGCAGAGGTAACTCCTTATAATATTGCTTTTAAATATTTTAGCATTCCTATAATGGCTTTTACAATTATAATTACGCCTTTCTGGTCTGCATTTACGGAGGCATACACAAAAAATGATATGCATTGGATTAAAAATTCAATTCAGAAACTCATTAAAATATGGATCATGGTTGTAGTAGGAGTAATAGTTCTACTTGTTATATCAAATCAGTTTTACTTAATATGGGTTGGCTACAAAGTTCAAGTTCCGTTTTTACTTTCTGCGTTTATGGGACTTTATGCCATTATTAGTACATGGAATAATATCTTTGCATATTTTATAAATGGAGTTGGTAAGATAAAACTTCAAATGTATTATGGAATAATAGCAATGGTAGTCAATATTCCAATCTCAATATTTTTTGCAAAAAATTTAGGAATGGGAAGCACGGGGGTAATTTTGGGGACATGCTGTTCACTTATTATTGGTTCTTTTTTTGGTCCAATTCAGACTATAAAAATAATTAAAGGTAATGCAAAAGGAATTTGGAATAATTAATAAAAAATGAAATGTAAAATTTGTAATCATAAAACTCAAAATATATTTACAGCAAAAATATTGAATAAACATATAAAATAACTTAACAGGAGAATATATGTTAAATATCTTTAAAAAGTGGTTAAATAAAATTAAAAAATATGTTTTATCAGATATAAAAAGAGATATCGATATTGAGAAAATATTACTCGGTAAGATACTTATAGAAAATCTTCGGAATAAAAAAAATATAGATAAACTTTCAGAAGTTGAATTTAAAGTATTTTCGCAATTTGGCGAAGACGGTATAATACAATATCTAATAAATAATATTCCTCTAAAAAATAAAATATTCATAGAATTCGGAGTTCAAAACTACAAAGAATCAAATAGCAGACTTCTTTTAATTAATAATAATTGGAATGGATTGCTTATTGATTCTGATGAAAAAAGTATCAATTATATTAAAAATGATGATATTTACTGGAAACATGACATAAAGGCTGTTTGTGAGTTTATTACAAAAGAAAATATAAATAGCATATTTATTTCTAATGGGTTTGAAGGAGATATAAGTTTGTTAAGTATAGATATTGACGGAAACGATTATTGGGTTTGGGAAGCAATTGAAGTGGTAAATCCTAGAATAGTTATCTGTGAATATAATAGTGTTTTTGGCTGTAAAGATGCTGTAACAATTCCTTACGAACCTAATTTTAATAGAACGAAAGCACATTTTTCTAACTTATATTTTGGAGCTTCTCTGCCTGCATTATGCTATCTTGCTAATAAAAAGGGCTATATTTTTATTGGTTGTAATAATGATGGAAATGATGCTTTCTTTATAAGAAAAGATTTTGCTAAATTTTTTAAAAAAGTTACAGTCAAAGAAGGTTACGTAATGAGTAATATTAGAGATTCAAGAAATGAAAAAGGAAAATTAACCTATATCTCGGGGGAAGATAGAAAAAGAAAAATAGAAGCCCTGGAAGTATATAATATAAAAACAGATAAAAAAATGAAAATTAAGGATTTGAGATGAATTTTCTTATTTCTAAAATGAGAAATATGGAGAAGTCTTCATTGTTACAAATATTGCAGGAATAAAAATTAAAGATTTTTGAAAAGAAATAAAAGAGCTTACTCATAAAAGTATTAAAGAATCAGTAATTAAAGCGGCGAATCTAAGTGAAAACGAAATAAGAAGAGAAATTTGAAGTGTGCAAATGATACTATAAATAACTATTCTATCGAAAAATTTTCTTATGAATTAAAAAAAGCACTAGTGATATATTGGAAAAGAAAAAATGAAATGTAAAATTTGTAATTATGAAACTAAAAATATATTTTCTGCAAAGATATTAAATAAGTATGATGTAAAATATTATTATTGTAATAATTGTGGTTTTTTACAAACAGAAGAACCTTATTGGTTAAAAGAAGCATATAGTAATCCTATTAGCATTATTGATACCGGAATAATGGCAAGAAATATTGGTAGCAGTAAAATAACAGCGGTTATTTTATATTTATTTTTTAATAAATATGGCAAATTTCTTGACTTTGCTGGAGGATATGGGTTTTTAGCAAGATTAATGAGGGATATGGGTTTTGATTTTTATTGGCACGATCCTTATTCTCCTAATTTAGTTGCCCGAGGTTTTGAATCGAAAAGTAATAGCTTAAAATATGAATTGATAACATCCTTTGAATCTTTTGAACATTTTGTCGAACCAATTCAAGAATTTGAAAACATGATAAAATTTTCTGATAATATTCTTTTTTCTACAGAACTTTTGCCATCCCTCATACCTTAACCAGAAGAATGGTGGTATTATGCTTTAGAAAGTGGACAACACATTTCATTTTATTCTTATAAAACATTAAAATACATTGCACAAAAATATAATATGAATATAAGCTCTAATGGGAGAAATATTCATATACTTACAAAAAATAAAAAAATTAGTAATAAATTATTTAACCTTTTGTTGAAATTTCAAAGGTTTGGGTTATTTTTTTATGTAAAAAAGAAAATGAAGAGCCTAACTGTGGAGGATATGAATTTACTTATTTCTAAAACGAAAAACGAGAGGTAAATAATGAAAGTGTTGTATGACCATCAAATTTTTACAAGCCAAATCTATGGGGGCATTTCTAGATACTTTTTTGAATTAATAAAATATTTTAAAAATGATGATGAAGTAAAATATGAATTATCATTAAAATACTCGAATAATTATTACTTGAAAAAGTTAAATAATTTATCCTACAAAGCTTTTTTGGAAAATTACTCATTTAGAGGGAAATATAGACTTTTAAATATTTTAAATAAGAAAGTTAGCAAAGAATATATTTCTAAAGGAAATTATGACATTTTTCATCCAACTTATTATGATCCATATTTTTTAGATTATATTGGTAGAAAACCTTTTGTTTTGACAATTTATGATATGACTCACGAAATTTATTCTGATATATTTCCTTTAAAAGATAAAACTTCAAAAAGAAGAAAATTATTAGCGCAAAAAGCTACAAAGATTATTGCCATTTCTAAAAATACCAAAAAAGATATAGTAAGATTTTTTAGTATAGATGAGAATAAAATAGAAGTTATATATCTAGCAAATTCAATTAATCCAAGCAAAAGTACTGTTGATATAAATATTGACCTACCAAAAAAATATATTCTTTTTGTTGGAAGCAGGGATGGATACAAAAATTATGATTTATTTATCGAAGCAATAGCCCCGTTACTTGTTGAAAATAATGAACTAAAAGTTGTGTGTGTTGGCGGCGGAAATTTTAAAGAAATTGAAAAAGAAAAATTTAAAAAATTAAATATCATAAATAAAATATTCCAATATTCTGTAAGCGATAATGTTTTAGCTTATGTATACCAAAAGGCGATTGCCTTTGTTTTTCCATCTCTTTATGAAGGCTTTGGTATTCCTATTTTGGAATCTTTTGCATCTGGATGTCCTGTAATATGCAGCAAAACAAGTTCATTGCCAGAAGTAGCAGGGGATGCAGTTGTATATTTTGACCCAACAGATAAGTTATCAATGTTAGATAGTATAGAAAAAGTGATATATAATGATGAATTAAAAAAACAATTAATAGATAAAGGAATTGAGAGAGAGAAGGAATTTGCTTGGAAAAAAACTGCTGACAAAACAAAAAAAATATATGAGGAAATTTTATGAAAACAGCAATGATAACGGGAATAACAGGTCAAGATGGTGCATATTTGGCTAAATTTTTACTTAATAAAGGATATAACATAATAGGTCTTGTGAGAAACAATTCAGGAATAAATATGAAAAATTTAAAATATTTGGATATCGATGATAAAATTAATTTTATAAAGGTAGATTTATTAAATCTATCAAACATAGTTAGAATAATAGAAAAAAATGAAATTGATGAAATATACAATTTAGCTGCGCAAAGTTCAGTAGGTTTATCTTTTAGTCACCCGATAGAAACTCTTGAATTTAATATTGTTAGTACGGCAAAATTATTAGAAGCAATAAGAAATACTAATCCTAAAATAAAATATTACCAGGCTTCGAGTAGTGAGATGTTTGGTAATGTGAAGAAGGAAAGTTTACCTATAAATGAGAATTTTCTTTTACGTCCCGTAAGTCCTTATGGAATATCAAAGGCTGCATCACATTGGATTACTGTAAACTACAGAGAAGCTCATAATTTATTTGCAGTATGTGGTATTTGTTTTAATCACGAGTCAGTATTGAGAAATAAAAATTTTGTTACAAAAAAGATTATTAATACTGCCGTTAAAATAAATTTAGGTTTAGCAGATGAGCTGAGACTTGGAAATATTAGAGTATGCAGGGATTGGGGATATGCACCAAAATATGTTGAGGCAATGTGGTTGATGTTGCAACAAGATAACCCAGATGATTATATTATATCTTCTGGAGAAGTTCATAGTTTAGAGGAATTTGTTGTAAAAGTATTTGAAAAATTAAATTTAAATGTTGATAAGTTTGTTAAAATAGATGAAAGTCTTTATAGGCCAAATGATTTGGAGATAAATTATGGAGATAATTCAAAAGCAAAAAATAAATTAAATTGGAAATATAATATGAGCTTTGATCAATTAATATATAAACTTGTAGATGATGAGATTGAATTTATTAAATAGGAATTGAAAAGTAAGAAATGAATTTTGAGAAAGGGTTGAAGAGAACGATTGAGTGGTATAAGGAGAATAAAAGTTGAAAAAATATACTTTTAAGGAAATAAAAGAATTTGTATCAAAGCCTTTATTTGATGAGAATATTATTATAAATAAAGATCCAAATTATCCCAAAATATCAATAGTTACTCCTTCATATAATCAAGCAGAGTTTTTAGAAAGAACCATTCTTTCAGTCTTAAATCAAAATTATCCCAATCTTGAATATATAATTATTGATGGTGGTTCTACGGATGGAAGTGTGGAGATAATTAAAAGGTATGAAAAATATTTAGCTTATTGGGTAAGTGAGAAAGACAAAGGACAATCATACGCAGTAAATAAAGGTATTGATAAGATAAGTAATGGATTGATTGGTTGGCAAAATTCGGATGACATATACTTACCGGGAATCTTTTTTCATCTTGCCAAATTATCTCAAAAATATCCAAAAATTGAAGTATTCTATGGAAATATAGTACGCATAGATAAATATGATCGAATATTCAAAAGACAATTCTGTATACGTCCTAATTTATTTATATATAAAAATGCGGGTGCAACAATGTGTAATCAATCTGCATTCTTTAAAAGAAGTACAATAGCTGAAATCGGTAAATTAGATGAGCATCTGCATTATGTTATGGATTATGATTTTTTTCTCAGGATGATTTTGAAAAAGGTTTCGATGAAACATAATCGTGAATTATGCGGTGCGATAAGACATCATTCTCAGTCAAAAGGCGGTAATCCCAATAAACAAAGATGGAACAAGGATGAGTTTAAATATATTTATAATAAATATAAAATGAACAGGAACAGAGTTTTTTATAAATACATTATAGCAAGAATATTGAGACTCCTCTTTTCAATTTACAGTAACAAATTGGATGTTCTAAGAGAAGCTGTTGAACGACTAAAGGTGCACTATAAAAAATGAATGAATTATAAAAAACGCTAGTATTAATTTTGTTCTTAAGAGTTTTTTTATTGCTTTTAGCAATCTATCTAAAGTTATAAAGAGTGAAGTGAAAATAAAAACAATTATAAGGTTTACACTTATAATTTTATTAGGTATTGCAGGCATAATTGCTTTAGCCTATTTATTACGATAGCCAGAAATAGCTTTTACGATATTTAATAACCAGAAGGGCAGAATATCACGGATTTACCCGTGGATGAATGTAAAATTCGCCCGAAGGGCGCCGAGCTCGGCTCGAAATGTGGAAAGGTGCTATAGGCTTGCTCGTAGGAGTTCCACTTCTCCATATGTACTTGGGAAGAATAAATCCAAATTATAAATTTTGCATGGATTATGATTTTTTTGTAGATTACCTAAAGTGGATAAGCAATATCATGTGAGAGATTTTTTAGCTAATTTTAGAATACATGCAAATGCAAAATCTTCGACTATAAACCATATCGGCCGTAAAGAACATCAAGGGATAATGAGGCGTTATATTTCCAAAGATTTAAATAAATGGATATTAAAGTATAGCAAATTTATTTGTACAATTCGTCGTTTTTACAAATATATAATACAGGGAGATACAGATTATATCTTGAAAGGATTTATAAGGAGAACAATAAATTATGGTAAGAAAAAATGAGTCTTGAACCAAAAACATTAATTTTATTAGTTCCTGTTGTTATAATTGCTTTATATTTTTTAATAAAATATCCAGAAGTTTCCCTTGCTTTATTTATAAATGCTTATGTAATAAAAGGGGGGATAAATTTCGGGTATTTTAATTTAACAGCAATTTTGTTAATAGTTACAGTAGTTGGATTTATTTTAAAACAATTAACTAAAAAAGATAAAAACGTTATTAATTTAAATTTTAAATTAGAATCGTCTGATAAATTTATATTATTTTTTATAGCGGTTTTAGCAATAGGGTGTATTTATTCGTTAAATAGAGATGCGGGAATTATTAAAACACTTAGATTTATTGCTATTGTATTTGTTCCATATTTATTAGCAAGGATTTTTTTAGTAAAGGGTACTCAAATAAAGCTATTTTTAATATCGGTATCCATTACAGCTTTGGGGATTAGTTTTTTGTTAGTAATTATTTCAATTTTTGGAAAATACACCGGAGGGCGAATGTATTTTTTACAAGCAAATCCAATTCCAGTAAGTGTATTACTTATGGTGGGATTAGTAATTTTTCTATTTGGAATAACGCAAAACATTTTTAATGAAGGGAAATACGGTAAGTTGTTTTGTGCAATAGCCATCATTCCTTTGCTGTATAGTATTTTCTTAGTTGCCAGGCGTGGTCCATTAATTTCAGCAATAGTTGGATTAATTTTTGGAGTTTTGATACTATTAAAAACAAAAATAACAGGTAGAAACACTACAATAATATTAATAATTTCATTGATTTTAATTTTAGTGGGGATAAGCTGTTTTGATATTATTTATACAAGCCTTTTTTCAAACGAGGTTACTCCTAAAACTAATCAGATCATTACTGAAGTGGAAAAGATTATTCCTAATATTGAGCGTTTTTCCTTGAATAATGCAAAAAATATGAGCGTGAATAATAGATTGAAGCATTATTCTGATGCTTGGCAACTATTCAAGAATAATCCTTTATTCGGAATAGGTACAGGTGGGTTTCCAGAGGGATACCCACATAATATTTTTTTAGAAATTGCAGCTGAAAATGGCCTATTAGGTTTAATAATATTTTTTGGCTTTTTATTTACAATTTGTCAAAAGGGATATCAGTTTTTAAATGATAATTTTATAGAAATTAACAAACAAGAAAAAATTATGAGTTTAGTCATTTTAATAATTGGTGTTTCACTTTTTGTGGAGAGACAATTTAGTTTTGGTCTTGATATGCATAAAGATTTGTTTGTGTTTTTTGGTTTAATAGTTAATTTACAATTAACTAAACCTCGTAATAAAGAAGATGTATTTTTCAAAGAAGGGAATAAACATGAATTATAAAAAAATTAGGAAAAATAATATAGAGAAAAGTAGATCATAAATATTTCTTAAAAGCAGTTTCTTTGTATGGAAAATATTTTAAGAGATATCTTTGGAGTCGATATACCGTCCTAACTCCGTCCTTCCCGGTCTCCTCCAAAATCCTTATTCCTTCTCCATCATCTCCCACTGCACTCAACAGAGTAACCGGTACATTAAGCAAAGCTAAATTATGGGCAATATTCCTTCCTACTCCTCCAGAACCGACATTTATCTTACCCGGGTTGGAGGTATGCCTTTCCAGCACCTCCCCAATAGGCCTGCCTCTCAAATCAATATTCGCTCCGCCTATCACCACTATCCCGCCAAATCTTCCTCGGCTTTCACTCAATCTCGGAGAATTCAAAACTTCCTCTTTTATTCTGGTTATTACCATTTTAAAAACCTACTCCAAAACCAATAATATTTTTTTTCATTATATCACAAACACCTCTTCCCAATCCAAACTTTTAAAAGAGTAAACAAAGGTGCCTGGCACTAAAGTTTACAAAACGACAACTTTAGTGCCAGGCACCTTTGTTTACTCTTTCTATCATTTTTTGACAGGCACCATTTTTTATGATAATATGCATATAGAGGTGATGCGTAATGAGGACTACTATTAACATAGATAAAGGACTGCTTGAGGAAGCATTAAAATTATCTAATATACGTACCAAAAAAGAATTGATCAATCTTTCTTTAAAAGAATTTATAAGGAGAAGACACCTGGAAAAACTAAAAAATAGATTAGGGAAGTACGACCTCTCCCTTAATCTTTCTTCTTTAGAGGAAATGAGAAAAGATGAATAAAAATGACAAACTATTTTTAATTGATACTTCGGCCTGGATTTTAGGCTTAAAAAGAAATTCCTCTAATCAAATAAAAAATATTCTAACAGAAATTTTAGATAAAGATCAGTCAGCCACTACCGGTATAATCATTTTAGAGCTCTTACAGGGAACAAGAACAAAAAAAGAATATGCTGAAATCCTTTCAGATCTATCCGCACTGCATTATTTTGAGGTAAACAAGGAAATATGGAAAAGAGCTTCGCAACTCGGATTTGATTTGCGGCGAATGGGAAAAACTATCCCTTCTACTGATCTCCTAATTGCCAGCATTGCCCTTCATTATGACCTCACCCTCCTCCATGCAGATAATCATTTTGAACAGATTCAAGAACATAACAATTTAAAAACAAAAAATTTATATAAAATTGCATAACTAAATCATCTGCAAATAATGCAAGGTTAATTTGACGGGCATATCTCTTGTGTCAAAACACAATTGTGGAAAAAGTAACCCAAAGGTGCCTGGCACCTTTGGGTTACTTTTTCTTAAGCATTTTGGCGATTATCAACAGATATCATAAAAACTATCTTACTTTGGTCATCAATCTCATAGAAAAACCTGTAGCTGCTTATTCTATAACGTCAGGTATCCGGATTATAGTTTAGGAGTTTTTTTATGTTTTTGCCAAAATGGGGATTTTGTTTTAGTTGAGGGTAGACATAGTTGACAAGCTTTGTCTTTATCCGTTCCTGTTGTCCGCCAAAATCTTGTTCAAGGTCTTTTAGGAATTGATCGGTCTCAAATATTCTAAACTTAGTCAACAAATCTGCCCTTCATTTCTTTGGCGGCGCGATGCCCGATTTTTAATTTTCCGATCAGGTTCTTATCTGATGTAATCTGAGCCATCTCAATGGGGTCTATATAATAAGATTCTTCTATATCTTCTATTACCCTGGTAGTAATAAAATTAGAAATAGGACGATGCTCAATTTTAGCAGCAGCTGATATTCTCTCATATTCTTCTTCTGTTAGCCGCAATGTTACTACTTTAGCCATCCAAAACCTCCTTATTAAATATATTCTTTTATATTCAATAATATTCTAATATATTCTCATCCATTTGTCAAGCAAACGAATTTACGAGTTTCGGGATTATAGGATATAATTATCTTTTCTAATACAATGAGGGCAGACACAAGGTCTGCCCCTACAATAGCCTCTTTTAGCATCTCTTCACCTTTTGCTGACAAATTTATCGAGACTTTAACTACCAATATTTTAGGAATAATAACTATTTTATCATCTTCAACTATATTCTTCTCTCTTTATTTTACCTGCTATAAAGATTTATTCTTCAGCCAATTAAGTATTTCTTTTTTAAAAACTTTGAAAAGTTCTAATTTTTCCAACAAATATTGATATACTCTCCTACGGTCGATTTTCCCGTATTCGTAAACTAATATGTTTCTAAAACCTACTATACCCTCTAAATTTGAGGCTAAATTTTCAGAAATAATCTTTTTTCCAAAAAGGATAGAAACTGCTTCTTGATTATCTTCCGGTTTCTCCCATGCTTCCTCAATAATCACCAAATTTAAAATATCCAGGACCACTTGACAGCTCAATTGTAAATAGCGCTCCGCCAAGCCATAAAGATGAAAGTCTTCCAAAAACTCTTCAGGGCTTTTTATTTCTTTTTTTAATTTCTTAAGATTGCTAAGGTATCCATCTAATTGTTGCAACTTTTCGAAGATTTTTTGCCGGGTTATCTCGTTCATATGGCCTTCTTAAGAGACCTTTGGAGGTAAGCTTCATTATATTCTTTAATAAAAGGTCGAAAATCATAATATTCCTGCATAGTTTTTAATTCAAAGTCAATCCTCTGGGCATGGTCTCTCTCTAAAATTACCTTTCCTTCTTTAATAATAACGAATTTGAAAAATATTGATCTTATTTCATTAAGAATAATAACCTCAACTCTCTTTTTTAAAATGGATTGGATCTTCTCTATTAAAAAAAGTCGTTTTTTAAAAAAATCTTTGACCTCTTTCGCCTCGAAGTAAAAAGCCAGGTCTACATCGCTTTCTAAATTAGTCTTTCCCAAAGCCATCGAACCAAAAAGATAGCCAAAAAGGATTCCTTTTTCTTCTTCCAAAACTAATTTTAATTTGTCTTTAATTTTAGAAATATCCTTCTCCATAGTTACATCTACCTATTTTTAGAAATAATTATAACACATATTAAAAAATTAAAATAGAATTAAGTCGAGGAGTTTGATGAATTAAACCCTCTTATCTCCGTAGGACTAAAATTTTGTTTAAGCCACTTTAGGAATTGGTTGGTCTCGAATATTCTAATATATTTTCTATTACCCTGGCAGTGATAAAGTTAGAAAATTGTCTTTTCTTAGTTTACCAATTAATCATTTTTCTTCTAAAATATCATGTGTTCTAATTCGAAGGAAAAGATATCCTTTGGAAGTTATTTGAAATAGAAATCGATAATTCTTGTTAATACTTCCCTCCAGAACATTCTGATATTTTTTAACCTTTTTCACTCTCAAAGAAGGATGGGATAAATTTTCAATCAAAAGCTTTATTTTCTCATCTGTTTTTTTCTGAATAGTATCTGAAAGTTTTTTATAGTCTCTCTTAAAATGAGCAGTATAAATCAATTGCATCTATCTATTCGTGAAGGTCATTAATTAAATTTGTTACATTATTATGTATCTTGACCTTACCTTCCCTGACATCATCCATTGCCTCTTTTAGCATCTTCTCGCCTTTTGCCGACAAATTCACCGAAACTTTATCTACTAATATTTTAGGAATAATAACTATTTTATTATCTTCTTTGATTATTTCTAAATAATCTCCTTTTTTGATACCTAATTCTTTACGAATTCTACTGGGAATGGTAATTTGCGCTTTTTCTCTAATTTGAACCAAAGACATCTATCTTCCCTCCTTTAACCAATCATAAATAATCCTATGGTAAGAATTTCCTACTTTCTTCCTTAATATAATATAGCAAATATTAATAGAAGTGTCAAATTTTCATTCTCTTGCGCTTGCGACTTGCACCCTGCATCTTTCACCTAAACACTCCACGCTAGTATGCATCTTGCATTTTAATCGGTCAATTGGTGAATTGGCCAATTGGTCAAATTGATAATCTTGCAACTCGAAACTTGAAACTTGCAACTTTCTTAATCTTTTCCTTTATAACCCGCACCTATACGCTAAACGCTGTACGCTCTACGCTATTTCAACATTCCCCTATT
>ASPA01000022.1 GCA_000405605.1 Atribacteria bacterium SCGC AAA255-G05 | reverse complement strand
GGGAAGATAAAGAAGAAATACAGATATCAGGATTATATGACTCCGTATGAGAAATTAAGGAGTATACCTAATGCCCGGGTATATCTAAAGGAAAGTATAACCTTTGAAATGTTAGATAAAATAGCAAGAAGATATAGCGATAATGAGATGGCTAAAAAAGTATAGTTGGAAAGAGATAAATTATTTGATAAAATATTAGCAGCATGACTCTTTATTTCAGGCTCATCTTGCATTGGATAAGACTATCTGCCGGTAAGGGGAGAAGTACGTTCAAAGGTGTGGTTAGGGTTTAAGATATCAGCAATAAACTGTAAGAGATTGATAAAAGGGTTGATAAATAGGCCTATACCCGAGCTTTCTACTCTTTTATATAACCATTTATTTTCGTTATTTAATTTTCAAAGGACATACAGAGTTAAATTTGCTGTTTAAGTAAAATATGTTGTATTAAATAGTTAGTTTTTGGGATATAACCATAATATAAGATATAAAGTTTTATTAAAATAAGGAAATATAATTTTGGCTAAAATTGGAAAATTAACAATATTATTATTAATATCTTCGGCGGAACAGGAAAAAGAATTAATAAAAAAAATAAATAGTTTTAGGTATAAAATATGTATGGGTAAAGTAGGAACAATGAAAAGTGAGGAAATTCTTGCTGCGATAGAAACTGCAGCAAGAAGGGAAGGAATTTTTTGTGATAATAGTTATAGAGGAGAACACGCATTATATCATACTGCTCTAAATGCTTTAAAGGGTCTATGTAGGGGAGAAATTGGTATTGGTAATTTTTTAAGAACCACAGGCGTAAAATTTGTCATATTAAGGGGTCCTTTGGATACTACACGGAATGATTTAGGAGAATGGATTTCTGTGGGTATTTATGGAATGATAGGAGCTCCTATTAAAGGCTTTGAACATGAAGCGATAGGTTTAGACATTAATACTATCTAAATTATCATATTATGTCTATACTTATGCTAATGTATACTGAATAAATTTATTAACCCGAAGAAAACAGAATACCACCTAAAAAAATTTGCATTAATAAATATTTAAGTATATAATTACAATAGTAGTTTTTATTTTAAATAAAAAATAATTTATAAATAAAATAAAGCCCATAGCCGTTAGACAATAGGGGGTGAATGTAAGTTCATTGCCTATTTTTTTATTTTAATTTAGAAATTAGTAGATTTTTAATAAGAAATGCATTGTAAACGATTTACTGGGGATTTAGTTTATATTCTATTTTAGAGATAGACAGAAAGGTGCAAAAAAAAGATGGAAGAAGGAAAGTACTTAGTACGAAAAGGGATATTAGAATTAAGACCCTATATCCCCGGTAAGCCGATTGAAGAAGTTAAAAGAGAATTAGGTTTAAAAGAGGTTGTAAAATTAGCCTCCAATGAAACTTCCATAGGACCTTCCCCCTTGGCGGTAGAGGTCATAAAAAAAGAAGTAGAAAATATTAACCTTTATCCCGAAGGTTCAAATAGAATATTGAGAGAAAAAATCGCTCATAAATTAAATCTTGATAAAGAGATGATAATTATTGGGAATGGTGCAGATAATATCATTGATCTTATAGGGATGGCTTTTATTAATGAAGGCGATGAAGTAATTACCGGAGAAATTACTTTTCCCGCCTATGGAACTATAACCAAAATTATGGGAGGGAAATTAATTTTAGTTAAGCTTGAAAATTTCCGTTTTGATTTGGAAGAAATTATCCAAAGAATAAATAAAAAAACTAAGATTATTTTCATATGTAATCCCAATAATCCCACCGGGACGATAGTAACCAGAGAAGAAGTAGCAAATTTTATGAAAAAAGTTCCACAAGATGTAATTGTAGTATTTGATGAAGCTTATTATGATTATGTAGAAGACAAAAATTACCCCGATAATCTCTCTTATGTTTTAGAGGCGAAAAATGTAATTATCCTGCGTACTTTCTCAAAAATAGCTGGAATAGCGGGAGTCCGAATTGGTTATGGTATAGCAAGACCAGAGTTAATTAGCTATTTGGGGCGAGTAGTGAATCCGTTTACAACAAATCGACTGGCTCAGGTTGCAGCCGCAGCTTCTTTAGATGATGAGGAGCACTTTAGGAAAGTTTTAAATTCAAATCAAGAGGGAAAAGAATATTTATATAAAGAGCTAAAGAAATTAGGTCTTTTTTATCTTCCTACAGAGGCTAATTTTATCTTTATTGATTTAAAAGAAAATGCCGAAGTTATCTTTGAAAAATTATTGAGAAAAGGAATAATTATTCGACCGGGGAAAACCTGGGGTTGTCCAAATTTCATTCGAGTTACTATAGGAACTACTTATGAGAATCAAAGATTTGTTAAGACTATGAAAGAGGCATTAAATTATTAGTGTTTAGAAGACATTAAAACGGGGAAATTGCTGACCTGTAGTGAATAAATCTTTTTATCTTGGAAGATTTGAGAGCTTTTATATTATGATATGAATAGAACTATTAAGGATTTTACATTAAAAAAATGAAATAATTATTACTAACGATTAGCTTGAAAAAGAAAAACTTACCATAAGATTATTTTTAATTTTTAAAAAAAGAAGGATTTATTAAAACCATGTTGTATAATAAAATTAATAAACATGATTGTTTTTGTATAAAAAATATTTTACTTATTATATGAATATCAATTTTGTAAATGCTTTTCGGGATTTTATTTGGTATGGAAAATTAATAAAATATAATTATAGATATTATCATATTAGGAGTGTAATTTTGTTAATGCAGTCTAATATACTTACTTTATCAGGAGTTAGTTTTAGTTATAACGGAGTTAAAGCTGTTTCTAATTTAAACATGAATGTTAAGGAGAGGAGTATTACTAGCCTTATAGGTCCTAATGGTGCTGGCAAAACAACAACATTTAAATTAATTTGTGGTGAAGTTCATCTAGATCAGGGTAATATTTTTTACAAAGGAAAAAAAATCAATAAATTATCTCCTCATAAAAAAGCTTCTTTGGGATTAGCTTGGACATTTCAAAATATTCGTCTTTTTCCAAGTTTAACGGTAAGAGAACATATCAATGTTTCACAATATACTCGCTATAAGGCATCTCTTTTAGATGCTATCATAGGTACACCATTAATTAAGCAAGAAAGAATGATTTCGGCTCGGAGAACCGAAGAAATAATGAAAAAAATAAAACTTGAAGAATATGCAGATGTACTTGCCGTTAATCTCCCCTACGGTCTTCAAAGGAGAGTAGAACTTGCGAGGGCTTTAGGTGTAACTCCTAATCTACTTTTATTAGATGAGCCTACCGCAGGTATGAATATCCAGGAAAGTGATGATATTATGGAATTGATTAAAAAGCTTATTAATGATTTTGATGTTACTATATTGTTAGTGGAGCATGATATGAGGGTAGTTATGAATATTTCTTCAGAAGTTTGGGTAATGAATGAAGGGACAGTTATTTCCTCAGGCGCTCCTGAAGAAATCAAAAGAGACCCAGTTGTTATAAAGGCTTATCTCGGAGAGTAATTAAGAATGGTGAAAAGATGTTAATAGTTCGCAATCTTAAATGTTCATATGGTCGTATTCAAGCTTTAACAGGTATTGATTTTAATGTTAATCAAGGTGATATTGTAACCTTAATTGGAAATAATGGTGCTGGAAAAAGTACTACATTAAATGCTATTTGTGGAATAGCTCCAAAAGTGTCAGGAGAAGTAGTATTTCGTAAGCGTCGAATTGAAAAACTTTCTTCAGATAAGATTATCAGTCTGGGAATCTGTCAAGTTCCTGAGGGAAGGAGAATATTTCCATTTTTAACAGTTGAAGAAAATCTTTTAATGGGGGCTTATTTGAGGAAATATGATAAAAAGGTAGAAAAAGATAAAGAAATGATTTATAATTTTTTTCCCGTTCTTAAAAAAATGAAAAAAAAATTTGGTGGCGAGCTCTCAGGGGGAGAACAACAAATGCTATCTATCGGAAGAGGATTAATGGCAAACCCAGATCTCCTACTCTTCGATGAGCCATCACTAGGCCTAGCCCCCTTTCTAGTAAAAGAAATTTTTGAGATTATTAAAGAAATCAATTCATCAGGCACGACTATACTTCTGGTTGAACAAAATGCAAGATTAGCTCTTCAAATAGCTACAAAAGGATATGTTATGGAAAAAGGGAGGATTGTTCTTCAGGGCGCTGGTAAAGAACTTTTAACAAATAAGGAGGTGAGGAAAATCTATCTTGGTGAAAACTGAAACGATTAAATAAAATATAAGGAGGTTTGAAAAAATGAAAGGGAAAGTGATCTGCTTAGTTATTGTATTGACTTTAGGTTTAAGTTTATTAATTCTACCGGGATTTGCTATGGATAAAAAAGATATTGTTATTGGTGTAATTGGACCAATGTCTTTGTCAGATGCTGCATCAGGTATTAGCATGCGAGATGGTGTTGAACTAGGAATTGATGAAATAAATAAAAGTGGTAAATTAGTAGGTATCAACCTTAAAATGGTTGTTGTTGATGATGAAGGCAATCCTACTAAATCAATAAGTGGAAATAGAAGGTTAGTTTATAATGAGAAAGCAATAGCAGTGATTGGGTCAGTTGCCTCTTCCTGTACTTTGGCTAATATGCAAGTTACCCAAGAAGCGGGCATACCGCAAATTACATCTATTTCGTCTTCACCTGCTGTAACCCAAAAAGGGAACAAATGGATTTTTAGAACTCAAATTACCGATGCTACTCGGGCAAGAAATCTTGTAAACACAGCTCTGGATGTATTAGAGAAAAAGAGAATTGCTATTTTGTATATTTCAAGCGATTATGGAATAGATGCAACTAAGATACTTGTTGATTTACTTGACCAAAAGGGTTATCCACCTGTTGCTGTTGAATCTTTTAACGAGGGTGATAGGGATTTTTTAAGTCAACTTATAAAAATTAAAGAAAAAGATCCTGATACCCTAATTTTATGGTCACTCTACGAGCCTGGTGCTCTTATTACAAAACAAGTAGCACAAATGGGCTTAGATGTTCAAATTATGGGGAGTGGAGGTCTTACACATCCCAAATATGTAGAGTTAGCAGGAGAAGCCGCAAATGGAGTAATCGTGACACTGACTTATCACCCGACTTCGAAAGAGCCACATATAAGAAATTTTACTGAAAAATTCCAAGAAAAATATGGAAAAATTCCAGATCATTATAATGCGCAAGCGTATGATGCTGTAATGATTATTGGAGCAGCATTAGAAAAGGTTGGAGCTGATGATCCGTTAAAGTTAAGAGATGCTATTGCCTCAACTAAAAATTTCAAAGGCATTTCTGGTACAATATCCTTTGATGATAAAGGAGACTCTGAAAGAGAAGAAATGATAATTCAAATACGTAACTTGAAGTACGAAGTATTTTAATTTAGCGGGAACTCCCCATCTGTAAAGGTGGGGATGAGAGCCAGTTCCCGGCAAGTCGGGACAGAAAGTAGTCTGTTAAAGTGAGTACCACGCATGTAAAGGCGTGGTACTCTAGTGTAAGCCTTTCAATGAGGGAGATTAAATGTCTTCCTCATTGAAATTTCCTTACAATTGGGATTCTCATAAGAAATAATAATCAAAAGTCAGGTATAATAAAATGATATTTTTTGAACAGATTATTTCTGGACTCGTAGTGGGTTCCATATATTCTCTTCTAGGCCTTGGTTTTACTATGATCTTTGCTTGCACAAAAAGAATTAATTTTTGTCATGGAGAATTAATGGCTTTAGGTGGTTTTGTTGGGCTTGTTTTTATTGAAATATTTCCTTCTTGTTTATTTCTTTCATTTGTAGTTGGGCCATTAACTATAGGTCTTATTGCTGTCATCATCGAAAGACTATTCTTACGCCGCCTTCAGGAGGATAAACCATTAAAAATAGTTATTGCTACTATAGGTCTTTCTGTTGTCTTGAGTGTTGTTATGCAAATAATATGGGGAGCACATCCAAAAACTTATCCCAATTTTATCTCAGAAAAACCTTTTTCTTTTATTGGTGTTAAAATTATTCCTCAAAATCTTTTTATCTTTTTAATATCTATTTCATTAATGATTATCCTACAATACTTTTTTCTTTATACAAAAACTGGTCGTGCTTTACGTGCTCTTTCTCAAGATAGATATGCAGCAAGATTGATGGGGATTAAGGTGGGGCAAAATATTAGTCTAGTTTATTTTATATCAGGAATTCTAGCAGGAATTGCAGGAATGTTGATAACCCCCATTTATTTTGTATCAAGTTCTATAGGAAGCTTTTTAGGTTTAAAAGCCTTTATTGCAGCAGTAATAGGTGGACTTGGTAGTGTTCCAGGTACTATTGCAGGAGGCTTTTTTCTTGGTATTGTAGAAAGCTTATCTTCAGGTTTTATTTCTTCAAAATATAAAAGTGGTATTTCTCTGTTATTTTTAGTTCTAGTCCTTCTCTTTAGTCCTAAAGGTCTTTTATCGATTTTCCATAAAGTAAATCTTTTAAAATGGAGAAAATCTAAAAATGAAAAGTATTAAACATGTTTTTCCTTTTTTTATTTTGATTCTTACGCTCTCAATTATAGGCTTTATCCCTAATTTATATTATCTCCACCTTTTTAATTTAATACTTATTTATAGTATATTTTCATTAGGATTGAATATTCTAACTGGGTATACAGGAATAACCTCTTTTGGTCATGCTGGATTTTTCGCTTTAGGTGCTTATGCAACTGCAATTCTTTCTACTAGATATGGAGTCCCACCAATTTTATCTATATTTTTTGCAAGTTTTTTAACTGCAATAGCTGGATTTATCATCGGTCTCCCTGTTATTAGAATATCAGGAATTTATCTTGCTATGGTTACACTTGGTTCAGCTGAGTTTATTAGATTATTGGCTCTAAATTGGGACTCTCTTACTGGAGGTGCTATTGGAATTTCTAATATCCCAGCTCTTTCTATATTGGGATGTTATTTTAAAAGTGAATCTTCTCTTTTCTTTTTTCTTTATGCAATGCTTATTATTTCAACTTTTATTTTTGTGAGGATAACTAATTCGCGTTTTGGGAAGAGTCTAATAGCAATTAAAGATGATGAACAAGCTGCTGAATCTATTGGCATACCTTGTGCAAAAAACAAGTTAATTTCTTTTTTTATCAGTGGATTTTACTCTGGGCTGTCAGGAGCCCTTTATGCCCATTTTGATCGATTTATTCACCCAGCAACCTTTACATTTAGTCTTTCTGTATTAGTTTTATGTATGGTAATATTAGGTGGAATGGGAACTGTCTTTGGGAGCATTTTAGGGGCTATTGTAATTGTAATACTTCTTGAATATCTACAACCTCTTGGTGTTTATCGTCTTTTTGTATATGGAATGATTCTTACAATAATGATTTCTTATTTCCCACAAGGTCTAATTGGTATATTAAAAGAAGTTTCTGGACATTTTAGAAAGAATAAATTTAAAAATACTATTTAAGAAAGAAGGAAAATATTTAATAGACTCCCACCCACAACTGTAAAAGGATGGGAACCACTTTGGTAGATTATCGTCTATCCCGGCTTGCCGAGAATTTGCTCTCATCCCCACCTTTACAGATGGGGGAGTTCGCGTTAAATTGATATAAGGAAAAGATAAAATGATCTTGACTATAAAATTATCTTATATGATTTATGATTAAAGAAGTAAGAGGAATGAAATGTTTTCATTAAAATATTTTTGACATTACTGGCCTTCATAGAAGGAGAGAAATATGGATAAAAAACATAAACTAATTCGTAGTAAATTTCTTATACCTTTAAGTAAAAAGATTGGTACAAAAATTAGAATAGAAGATGGATATACATTGACAGAGGGTGGATTATTAAAAGAGGTTGGCAAATACTCACCTAAGATTGGAGAAAGAATCATACATGAGTATGGAGATAAACTTCAGATAATTGGTGCAGAAAAAAACGGAAATTATAAAGAAAAGGATATTATCTGTTTAAACGGAGTAGTTCTACCTGGTTTTATAAAAGCTCATGGCCACGATCACGAGACGCTTATTAAAGGAATCGCAAAGGATGAATGCTTAACAGACTGGATAGATCATTCAGCTAATGTTTTAACTAGGTTTCTTGATAATAAGAAAAAAGAACTTAAAGAAAAGTTAGATAAGAATCCTTATTCAATAATTTTTATGAAGGCACGATTAGATGACATTTACTATGGAATAACATCGACCTTAAACCACCTTTGTAAAGCTAGTAAATATAATGCAGAAGATGTGATAGAAGCAAATACTATAGCGGGGACAAAAATGATACTTGCTGTAGGAGTTCAAGATAGAAATCAAGATCCGTGTGTTCTGAGTACACCAGAGGAAGAGATAAAAAGACTTAATGATTTATATAATGCATTTGGTTTTAAAGACAGAATTTGGATTATACCAGGCCCAAATGAAGTTTTTTCAAATAGTGCAGAAATGTTAAAAGCGCTTAAGCAGTGGGCTAGAGATCATAATACTTTGTTCCATGTTCACTCCTCTGAGGAGCCAAGGACTACTACTTGGTTTTATGAACAATATTATATGAGTCCTACACAATATCTATATCAAGCAGGCGTACTTGATGAGGAAACAATTATAGCACACCAAGTTAATAATACTCCTATAGATTTGGCAATTCTTAAAAAAACCGGTGCGAAAGTAGTTCATAATCCTCTTGCGAATACAATATTGGGCTCTGGCATGCCACAAATTGTAGAAATGTTGGAGAAAGGAATACAGATTGCGATTAGTACAGATGGGCCAGGTAGTTCCGATGATCAGAATATACTAGCAGCTGCCAGATTAGCTTCTCAATATCAGAAAGCATATCATAAAGATGCTAGTTTGTTACCTGCTCAGCAGGTTTTGGAGATGATCACTGTGATACCCGCTGAAATATTAAAGCTTAATGCTGGATCTTTAGATGTAGGCAAAGATGCAGATTTTATAGTAATAGATATAACAAGACCAAATTTAGTACCTATAAGAGTGGATAATGTTGTCGAAAATTTAATTTGGTCTTCAAATGGAAGTGAAGTAAGATGGGTAATTGCAAATGGGAAAATACTTAAAGATAATTACAAAATAATAACATTAGATGAAGATGAGATAAAGAATGATTTGCAACATATTTCAGAGTTTTTAATTGAATATAAAAAAATGTGTCCTGAGATAAGAGCAAGTGGTGTACGACAGGTGAAATAAATAGAACATTGGTTTAAAAATTTAGAGTTTTTCTTAAAAAATCCTATTTATTTGGTTTGCGATGATGGCTGTCAGCTGACTTCCTTTTCCTATATAAAGACCTCTACTGATCTTAGGATTAAACAGATCTTTACCAGTTGGTCCAACCTGAAAGGAAATGCCGATATCGAACGAGTGATCAGGATTTTAAAGAAAGACTTAGTCTGGTCTTATAATTGTGATGAGCCTTTTATTTTTTAAAGAGCATTAGTACAAATGGGTTGATGACAATAACTGTGACTTTCTTACATCAGGTCTTAGGGGTTATTATGCTCCTTTTGAATATTATCGAAATTATGTTAAAAATAAAGAGTAAGTGCTTAATTAAAATATGTGCTGTTAACAGGGAGTATTACAATTATTTTATAAAATTAATTTGTTTAATTAAAGAAAACGAAAAAAATTAGCATTAGTATCATTAGAGATAAAAGAAAAATAATAAAAGTTTGAGAAAGTATTTAAAAAGTGTACACATAAATTTCTGAAGTCAAAAAAGAATATTTATTACTTCGAAGGGCAGAATGCTACGGGCATTTCTGTTAGTATTCTGTTTTTTTTTTAATAGAACTAAGTATCAATATTAAAACCAGATGAAAGGAGATGTTTGTAATGTCAATAGTAAAGTTAAAAACCATTGGTGAAGCAGTGGACAGACTAGTAACCGTACCGATGTCTAACTGGACAATTTTAAAAGGGTTGCCTCTAATAGATTTATATAATGCTGCTCGCAAAAAGGCTGGTATGCCTCTTACCTTAAAAGCAGCACAAAAAATAAAAGAGCGAGTAAAACCAGGGGACCACATTATTTTTCTCACAGGGTTCGTTATTCCTCACTTTCAGAAGGCAGAAACAGACGGACCTTCAGGAGCTGCAGCACTAGCTAGAGCTCTAGATCTTGCATTTGGTGCTGTTTCTTTTGTTTTTACTGAAGAAATGCTTCGAGATGCGGTAGCTCATAGCTTTAAGGGTATCGGTTTACATACAGTAAATTGGAAAAATTTCAATAATACTGGACGGGGTCGTCAAGTAGTAGTGGAGGGATTCCCTTTAGAACATAAAAAGGCTAAAAGTCGAGCAGTAGAAATTTTAGATACTTTAAAGCCCTCTGCATTGATTGCGATAGAACGTCCGGGATGGAATGAAAAACGAATACATCATAGCGGTGCTGGTTTTGATATTTCCCATCATACAGCAAAGGTAGATTATATTTTTGAAGAAGCCCATAAACGCGATATACTTACAATTGGCATTGGAGACCTGGGAAATGAAATGGGTATGGGTTATATAAAAGATCAAGTAAAAGAGATGGTTCCTCATGGAAGTCATTGTCTATGCGGTTGTGGAGGAGGAATTGCTGCTTCTTCTGAGCCAGATTTAGGTATAATTTGCAATATTTCTAACTGGGGTGCATATGGGGTTGTAGCCTGTTTGGCAGCCTTATTAGGAGAATTAGATATATTACACGACTCGGATACAGAACGTTTCATGCTTCGGGAATCAGTCAGGGGAGGGCAAATTGACCCGGTATCAGGTATGTTTCGTCCTTATGTTGATGGTGAGTCAGAAGATATAAACGCATATATTATTGAGATGTTGCGCAGCATTGTTACTCATAAGGTTAAAGAAAGTATTTTTACAAAAGAGTATCGAAAAATATGGACAAAAAACGAGAAAGGAAATTAAAATAAAATGATAGTACCCTCTAAAAGAATACGGGTTGGTTTAATCTTGCCTTCAGTAAATGTTTTTATAGAACCGGAATTAAATAGAATAGCACCAAAAAATTTTACTTTTCACGCAACTCGGGTTTTATTAACAGAGACTACGCCGGAAGCTCTTATACAGATGGAAAATGACTTAGACTATGCTTGTCGTTTAACAGCTTCTGTAGTTCCAGAGGCAGTTGCGTATGCATGTACCAGTGGAAGTTTTATTAAGGGCTTAGAATGGGATAAACAAATTACAGAAAAAATTGAACAGTTAGTTGGCTGTCCGGCAATAACTACTTCTTCCGTTATGATTCGTGCTTTAAAAGCTCTTAGTATTAAATCTGTGGCTGTAGCAACTCCTTATATTGACCGCGTTAATGAAAAAGAAAAGAAATTTTTAGAAGATAATGGCTTTAATGTTCCAGTTATAAAAGGACTACAAATTACCGATGCTGAAATGTTACATGCTCAAACAGCGGATACGATCTATGAAATGGTAACAAGTATGGATAGCAAAGAAGTGGATGGCTTCTTTATTAGTTGTACAGATTTTAGAGGTTTAGAAGTAATAGACCGTCTCGAAAAGAAACTCAAGAAACCTGTAGTTACCAGTAACCAGGCTACATTATGGGGACTGTTTAAATTAGTAAATTACAAGGGGAAAATTAAAGGTTATGGGCGTCTTTTAGAAGAAGCATAAATGTAAATACATTTATTAAGTATAGAGTAGGTCGGTTAATGAAGAGAATGCTTTCAAGGGAGGTATATAATTTTGTCTGTAAAAATGTCCTATAAAATAATAGAAACGGATATAGTTGTTGTGGGTAGTGAAGCGGCAGGAGCGCGAGCGGCATTTGAAGCTCAGGATCAAGGTATTGACGTTTTAGTAATTACGAAAAGTAAAATGGCCAAAAGTGCCGTTACATTAATGGCAGTAGCTACTTGCACGGCGCCTTTTAACGAAAAAGATAGTCCAGAAATTTTGTTAAAAGACACTATAAAGGGTGGAAGTTATATTAATGATCAAAAATTAGCAAAGATTTTTTCTGAAGAAGCATGTCAGGCAGTACTTGATTATGATAAATATGGGACTAATTTTGTAAAGAAACAAGATAAGTATGTACAGTTTCAAATGCCTGGTCATACTTATCCGCGTGGTTGCCTTACAGAACCTATTGGAACAACAGGGAGAAAAATGGTGAGAGCTTTGCACCATGAGGCAAATAAACGTAAAATTAAAATCTTAGAAGATACCCTGGTATTTTCCATTCTTATTAACAATGGTCGTGCTGTTGGTGTTTTAGCAATTGATTTGCAAAAAACCGAAGTCCTGGTGATAAAGGCTAAAGCGACTATTCTGGCTACAGGTGGTGGAATGCGAGTTTATGAAAAGAACTGTGCTGCCAGGGAAGCTACAGGTGATGGACTAGCTATGGCATATCGTGTGGGAGTTAATTTAAGAGATATGGAATTTGTACAGTTCTTTCCTACAGTAATGATTTCCCCTAAAAATCTTTTTGGGCAGCAAGGACCTGCCCGTTTACGTTATGAATTGAACGCTCAACTTATTAACTTCTATGGAGAACGCTTTATGTATAGATATGATCCTTTAAGAGGGGATAAATCAACTCGGGATGTAGTTGCGAGAGGCATTTACACTGAAGTAAAAGAAGGACGAGGTACTGAATATGGAGGTGTTTATATGGACGTTTCCTACCTTCCCGATAAAGTAATAAACACTTTTATTGACAGGCATTACCCCAGGTTCAATTTCGGTGGTGTAGATCTTTTAAAGGAAGGAATTGATATTCGCAAGGAACCTTTCGAAGTTACTCCAGCTGTTCACTTCTTTATGGGGGGTATAGTGATAAATGAAAAAACTACTACTAACATTGAGGGTTTATATGCTTGTGGGGAAGTGGCAGGAGGTGTCCATGGTGCTAACAGATTGGGTGGAAGTGCCCTCCCGGAAATGGGGGTGTTTGGAAAACGTGCTGGTAAATTTGCGGCAGAATATGTAAAGGATTTGAAGGACACTATTGAAATTAATATTAAGCAAGTCAATAAAGAGATTGAAAGAATTGAAAGACTATTCGAAAGACCTGAAGGTCCTAATGTCTATGATATTCTAAAAAAACTTCAACATGTTATGTGGCAGGGAGCTTTTGTTATCCGAAGTGCCCAGAGTTTGAACTCAGTTTTAAGTGAGATAGAATGTTTACGCCAAGAATATCAGAATGTTGCTTTAAAGAGTAAATCAAAAAATTTTAATTTAGAATTGAAAACAGCTTTAGAACTGGAATTAATGTTTGATGTGACGGAAATGATTGTCCGTGCAGCCTTATTACGCACAGAGAGCCGGGGGTCTCATTACCGTGAAGATTACCCTGAAAAAAATGATCAAAAATGGCTACAAAATATTATTATTTCACGTAAAGCAGAAGGTATGCAGCTTAATAAACAGCCTGTTGAATTTACTATCTTTAAACCGGAGGAAGTCAATGATGAATACAAAAACAAAAAACGTAAAAATTAAAGTTTTTCGTTTTGATCCAAGTGTTGATCAAAAACCTTATTATGATGAGTTTAATGTTCCATATGATAAAGATGAAACAATTCTTGCAGCCTTACACTATATTAGGGAAAATTTCGATTCTAGTCTTACATATCGTTATTCCTGTGAAACTGGCTGCTGTTCAATTTGCAGTGTAAGAATAAATGGTAAAGCTGGCTTAGCTTGTAAGGTAAAAATGTTAGAGGAAGATATAGTACTTGAGCCAGTTAAAAAAGATAAAGTTTTAAGAGACCTTGCTATGCTTTAAATTTATTGTTAAAAACATAATTCTAGCGCATTTTAAGGGTTTAGTTTATAATATTCTATTTTTTAAATTAATAAGAGTACTTTGGAGGTGTAAGAAATGACAATAAAAAAATGGGTAGAACCTGCCGATTTGAATGAAGCTGTTACCGTTCTGAATAATAACGTTAATGCTATTATCTACGCTGGTGGTACGGATATCTTACCGTTAATGAATTATGGTTTAAAATCTCCTGAAATTTGCGTAAGCTTACGTAAGTGTAAATTGCTTACAGAGATTGAGGTTGAAGAAAATGGAATTCGGATTGGTTCTATGGTAAACCTTGTTGCTCTTACTGAAGATAAGTTTCTAAAAAAAACATTTTCTGCGTTGGTAAGTGCTGCTATCCGAGTTGCTTCACCTCAGATTCGTAATATTGCCACAGTCGGGGGTAATATTTTACAGGAACGGCGTTGTAAATACTATAATCGTTCAGAACGATGGAGAGACAAGATAGATTCTTGCTTTTTAATGGGTGGCGATAGGTGTTATCAGGTTCCAAAATCGGATAGGTGTTGCGCCTTATATTATTCTGATTTAGCAACCCCATTAATGGCTTACCAGGCAGTTATAGAGATTTGGAGAAAAGAAGGTCTACGGAAAGTAGAAATTGGAAAAGTATTTAGCGGTGATGGTACCAGGAATATTAACAAAGAAGATATCCTTACAGGAATATTTCTTCCTTTACCCCAATCAAAGACAAGAGCTGTATTTATAAAAGAAAGTATTAGGTTTTCATTAGATTTTCCTGTGGTTAATCTTGCAGTAGTAAATTCCCCTAATATAAAAAAGATAGGGATTGTTGTTGGAGCTATGGCACCATACCCTTTACGTCTCTCAGATACTGAGGGATCATTTTCCAGGTTAATAAATGTAAATACTGTTGATATAGTTGAAACACTTACTGAAATGGCTTACGAAGAACTGAAGAAAAAGCGTTTACTTGTAAGTGAAGTTGATATTAATACAAATCAAAAAATGCAAAGGTTTAAAGGAGCATTTAAAAGTGCCTTAGAGCAAGTTTTACTGAATTCAAGAAATATGAAAGGAGATAACCAATATGATTGAGGAGAAAAATTTTGTGAACATTACCGTAAATGGTATAAAATATCAAGAAAATGTTTCTCCAAACTTAACTCTTTTAAAATTTCTTCGCGAGGATCTCGGGTTAACTGGCACTAAGGAAGGTTGTGGTAATGGACAATGTGGAGCCTGTACTGTAATTATGGATGGAAAAGCAGTAAATTCTTGCCTCGTGTTAGCTGTCCAGGCTAACGGTTCTCATGTTGAAACAATTGAGGGGATAGGAACTCCGGATAAGCTTCATCCTTTACAAAAGGCTTTTATTAAGGAAGGAGCGGTTCAGTGTGGTTTCTGCACCCCGGGTATGATTATGTCTGCAAAAGTTTTGCTTGATAAAAAAAATAATCCCGAAGAAGAAGAGATTAGAGAGGCTTTGTCTGGTAACCTTTGCCGATGTACTGGTTACGTAAAAATTGTGCAAGCGGTAAAAAGAGCAGCTGATTATTATAAAAAGAAAAAGAAGAATTCCTCTTTATGAAAAATATTTTGTACCTGAGATGTTGTGGGGATAATCCCACGCAACCCCTAACCCCAATGCTTAGGTGCAGATTATTAGCAATAATATTTAAAATTATAAAATTTCATTTACTATAAAGATTCCACTAATCAATGTACATTTAGTTAGTGTAAACCGAATTTTTAGACCGATGAATTGATATGAGTTTGCTCCATTAATCATCGCTTTTAACAACGGAAACACTATTTAGCTTTAATCATCAAGAAGGCTGGATCTCATTCGAAATATAGGTCATGTTTTTAAACGAGTATAGGCTTGTTCAGCCTTATTTCGGATCTGGTTTTATTTGAAATTATAATTGTATTATTCTAATATATTTCTAATATATAAGTCTAAATAGAAACACAAAATGTTCGAGGAGGAAATTTATTATGCAAAAAAAATATAGAATTGTCGGTACTTCAGAGCCGCGTATAGAAAGTATTGCTAAGGTTACTGGGATGGCAAAGTATACTACTGATATTTTTATGCCAGGGATGGTCTATGGTAAAATCTTGCGTAGCCCTTATGCCCATGCCAGGGTTACAGGTATTGACGTTTCCGAAGCCAAAAAAGTACCTGGTGTGCTGGGTATTCTTACTTTTAAAGATATTCCGAATGTTCTTTATAATTGTTCTGGTACTCCTCCTTCAGGATTGGTTATAAAAGATGAGAGGATTTTAACCAATAAACCTAAATATGTGGGTGACAAGGTGGCTGCTGTTGTCGCCCAAAGTGAAAAGACCTGTGATGAAGCCTTGAAAAAAATAAAAGTTGATTATGAATTATTACCCTCTATCTTTAAAATTGAAGAAGCACTAGCCAAAGGAGCTCCCCTTGTTCACAGCTCACTTTTTAAAACCAATATTTGTAGTTCTTTTAGAGTTGAAGAAGGGAATGTAGAACAGGGATTAAAGAAAAGTGATTATATTTTCGAAGAGACTTCTCGTACACAAGGAGTCCAGACTATTGCTATGGAAACCACGGGTTGTGTTTGTCATTATACATATGATAACAGGATTATTGTTTGGGGGACTACCCAGAATCCCCATCATGACCGGCGTATACTGGCTGATTTAAC
This sequence comes from Atribacteria bacterium SCGC AAA255-G05, assembly GCA_000405605.1. GTDB lineage: Bacteria > Atribacterota > Phoenicimicrobiia > Phoenicimicrobiales > Phoenicimicrobiaceae > Sediminicultor. The sequence continues at coordinate 9,524 of ASPA01000022.1, read as the reverse complement.
AGGATTATCTGAGAACAGAATTAGGGTTGTTAAACCGGTTATGGGTGGCACTTTTGGTGTTCGCCAGCAATTACATCACCAGCCGATAGGAATTTTTCTCTCTAAATTGGTGAGACGTCCAGTCAAAATGATTTATGACCGCGAAGAAGAAATGTATGCTTCAGTAATAAGACACCCATCTTTAATTAAAGTACGTGTGGGTGTTAGCCGGGAAGGAAAAATTTTAGCTTTTCATATCAAAGTTTATGTTAATACAGGAGGCTATGCTACTCAAGGACCTATACTTCTTCCATCCATGAGTAAAAAAATGCAATATAAAGTGCCTCATTATCTTTTTGAGGGTTTCTGTGTATATACTAATGCCCCGGTTGCAGGATCAATGCGCGGTTTTGGTAATACCCAACTTAATTTTGCTCGAGAAACTATAATAAATGAAATTTGTGAAAAAATGGGTTGGGATCCCATCGATTTTCGTCTTAAGAATCACTTACAGGTAGGAGATAAGATTCCTTCTTTGAATGATGAAGTACAAAGCTGTAAGATTGAAGAGTGTGCACAAGGGGCTAATAATATAAAGAATATCCTAGAAAAGGAACGTTGTTCACAGGATACGCAAATTTTTAATAACCCCGCTATAAAACGAGCTTGGGGGATATCTTTTGGTAATCATGGTTCAGGTATTTCGGGGCGCGACCAAGCAGCGGCAGTAGTACTTGTAAATGACGATGGTACAGTCAAACTGCTTGTTGGTTCTCCTGATATTGGTCAGGGTTCAGATACTATTTTGGCTCAAATTGTTGCTGAAGAACTTGGTTTAGAAACTACGCAGATGGTTACTACTGTTTCGGCTGACACAGAGTATACTCCTTATGATAACGGTACTTTTTCTAGCCGTCAAGCTTATGTAGGGGGGAATGCAGTATTAAAAGCAGCTCAGGATTGTAAGAATACAATAATGGAACAACTATCCCTATTATATGGAGTGGAAGCCAAAAAAGTTTATTTTGTGGACGGAAAATACGTAGTTAATACTCCTCGGGGTGAGGAATGTTTAACCTTTGCAGAAGTTATACATAAGGCCAGCTTTGGCGTTGGAGGGCGAGTTTTTATCGGTCGGGCAGATTATAAACCTTCAACTAGCCCGATGCCTTTTGCTGTTTGTATCGCTGAAGTTGAAGTAAACTTAGATTCCGGAGAGATAAAAGTCCCGAACGTGATAATGGCAATAGATTCGGGTACAATTATTAATCCATGTATTGTTGAAGGACAGGTTCAAGGTGGGGTTAGCATGGGAGTTGGTTATGCTCTTTATGAAACAATGCGTATGGATCCTAAATTTAAGAGACCTTTAGAATCGGATCTTTTGTCTTACAAGGTTCAGTTTGCGGTAGATTCGCCACGTATCCATGTATGTTTAGTTGATAGTTATGAACCTACTGGTCCATATGGTGCAAAAAGTGTAGGTGAACTTACAACAGTACCAGTAGCCGCTGCGATTGTGCATGGTATCTACAAGGCTACAGGGTACTGGGTGCGTGAATTACCGGTGATAAGTAATTTAAAATTTTAGATAATATTCAAGAAAAATTTTACTAATTTTGTTCTTTGACAATTGAAATCTGTTTATTGAGTAACATGCAGAGTAGTATAACTATGTTCTCATGACGATGATTAAATTTTTATTCTACCTCCTTCAGATAGAGAAGGAAATAGGCCTTGGGAATTCCACGGTACTGGTCAAGCCAGTGTCTGGTAAAGACCAAAAACCTTCAATACCATCTATGTTATAGATACAAGGTTGTTTTATATAATTTTTATTGACCCAAATGGCAAAAGCCATGCGTTTGGACGTGAGTATCTAAGATGATTAACCCGTTGGGTATAATAAACTAACTTATCTGTGGATATTCACTATTAATTAAACTGTTTTTCAGAAAGGAGTTGTTATTTAATGAGTTTTGGAAGGGCAGGCAAAATATTATTTATTAATTTAACAGAGAGAAGTTTTAATTGTGAAAAAACGGAGAAATATTTATCTTATTTAGGGGGAAGAGGAATTAATCAATGGTTACTTTTTAATTATATTAATCCAAAAGTTAATCCATTGGACCCTGTAAGTATTATTATTTTAGGCTCTGGTCCTCTAGTAGGAACTTTAGTGCCCACAGCCTGTCGTTTGGCTGTTGACTTTAAAAATGTTATGAATTTTGGTATTGGTTCAGGCAATAGCGGTGGTTTTTTTGCAACTGAGATGAAACTAGCTGGCTATGATCATATTGTAATTTCAGGAAAAGCAGATAGACCTATCTATCTCTTAATTATTGATAATAAAATATATTTTAAAGATGCAAAAGGAATTTGGGGAAAGAATACCTGGGAAACAGATAATGCTATCAAAAAAGAGAATAGTGACAATGATCTAAAAATATTATCAATAGGAGTTGGTGGTGAAAAGAAAGTAAAATACGCTTGCTTAATAAGTGACAAAGGAAGAGCGGTAGCTTATGGTGGGTCTGGTGCAGTCTTTGGGAGTAAAAATCTAAAAGCTGTTGCCGTTAGAGGTACACAATCGATAGAAGTGTATTCTCCAGAAAAACTTATTGCTAAAGTTCTAAAATATAATAAAGAAATTATAAGAAAAAATTCATATATTGATGGCTTACGAAAAGGAGGAACGTTGTTGGGTTATTTGGCTCCAGGTGAAAAAAAGCCATATGATGTAAAAAATATGAGCGAAGGTTTCTGGAGTAATGAAAATATAGAAAAATTCTCAAGAGATAAACTCGATAAATACTTAATAAGGAGACATTCATGTTTTAATTGCCCGGCATATTGTAGTAGTATATTTCAGCTAGATGGAAATAGATTTGAAACTTTTGAAGCAAACTCTTTTCGTTCCTATGCTTCTAATTTAGGAATAACTTCTTTAGAGGGCGCGTTGGATTGTCATAGACTAGCTAATTTGTATGGGTTGGATGGTGATCAATTATCTGCAACGATTTCTTGGGCAATAGAGTGTTATGAAAATGGAATAATTACAAAAGAAGAAACAGACGGGATGGAATTAAGATGGAATGATCATAAAAATGTTAAATTACTCATAGATCGAATAGCAAACAGGATTGGGTTCGGTGATATATTGGCGAAAGGCGTTTTTGATGCGTCGAAGATAATTGGAAAGGGTTCAGAAAAATATAGTGTTTTAACTAAGAAGATTAGTGTAATGGAATCTGGTGTGAGATCCTATAAAGGATGGGCTTTAGGAATTATTACAAGTAATAAGGGTAGTGGCCATTTAAGAGGTGCCCCCCTTCTAGAGCGCCAGCAAATTTCACCGCAAATGAGTAAAAAATTGTTTAATATTCAGAATATTGGAAACCCCACAGAATATGGTAATAAAGCAGAATTAGTGGTTTGGCAAGAGAAATATAAAGCAATTGTCGATATTATGGGAATTTGTGCTTGCACTTCAATGTGGACTGATGTTAATCTTTTTCAACCTGAAGATATTTCGGATTTTTATTACTTAGTAACTGGAGAAATCCTCTCTATTAAAGAATTATTTAAGATTGGAGAAAAAGTACAAAATCTTGAAAAAGTCTTTAATGTTTTACATGCAGCTTTTACTAGAGAAGGTGATTTACCACCCAAAAAATTAACCGATGTACCAATTAAAGAAGGTATTTACCAAGATTCAAGACTAGATTTAAGACAATGGAATAAGATGCTAGATAGATATTATTTTTTGCATAAATGGGATAAAAAGACTGGGATTCCTACAAAAGACAGACTGCATGAGTTAGAATTATCAGAATTAATAGATATATTAGAAGAAAATAATATTCGATTAGCAGATTAGAAATTATTATTGTAATAATTTCAGTTACATATCTGAAGTAATAAATCTTATTTTGAAATTAGAAGAGGATAATATTATTTTTGGTGAAATGAGGAGTTTAATAAATGATTACAGTTAATCTTAAAAAGTGTGTTGGTTGTCGTACCTGTGAATTAGCTTGTTCATATTACCATAAAGGATGTTTTAATCCAAAATATTCTAGCATTAGAGTTCATTTCGCCGATAATTATGATATTGGAATGGATATTCTAAATACCTGTGATTGCAAGAGAGATCCTTTGTGTGTCAAGTTATGTCCTACAAATGCGATTAAATTGATTTAGCAATACAGCTAAGCTCCCATATTTCTGGAATTAGAGTACCGTGTTTAAATAATGGTCTAGTTTATAAAGTAAGTTGGATAAAAAAGATATTTAGGAGGTAAAAATGTTAAAAAGCTTACGAAAGTGCCTGCAGGAACTTGAACAAACTGACCGCTTAATTCGCGTTAAGAAAAAAGTGGAACCAAAATATGAACTATCAGCTGTGGCTAAGGTTTTACACTCGAAATTTAAAAAAGCCGTTTTATTTGAAAATGTCAAAGGTAGCAAGATTCCATTAATAACTTATTTTTTTCCAGATCGTAGAAGCGTTGCTGATTCATTAAATATTAATTCTCAAAATATAGCCAATGAGTGGAATAAACGAGAAAATCAATACATACTTCCTATTAGGGTTGACTCTGCGCCAATAAAAGAGGTAATTATTAATAAAGATGTCGATTTAAATGTACTTCCACTAATTACTCATAGCATTGGAGATGCTGGTCGCTATATTACAGGTGGTATAGTGATTGCTAAACATCCCACAGAGGATCATATTAATGCTTCTTGGAACCGACTACAATATGTAGATAAAAATAAACTACGCGTGCGTATGATGCCGCCTCAACATCTTGGGAGATATCATGAAGCAGCAGAAAAGCTAGACAGACCATTGCCTGCTGTCATTGTTATTGGTGCACCACCGGCAGTAATGTTCAGCGCAGCATCAAAAATTTCTTTTGAGCGTAATGAGTTAGAATTTGCCGGTGCTTTAGGCAATGCTCATCTAGAAGTTATAAAAGCTGAAACAGTTGATGTGGATATACCTGCCAATGCAGAAATAGTAATTGAAGGTGAAGTTTTACCTCATGTGCGTGAAGAAGAAGGACCTTTTGGGGAGTTTACAGATAGTTATGTTCCAATAATGAGAAACCATGTTTTTCATGTTAAAGCTATAACCCACCGTAAAAATCCAATTTACCATGACATTTATGCCGGTGGACAAGAAGATTTATATCTTCTCGGCTTACCTATCGAAGCAGAAATATATAAACATGTAAAGGCCTTTGCACCCCAGATAACGGGTATTTCCACAACCTCATTTGTCTTTAACTGTGTAATTAGTATTAAAAAAGAAAATGAAGAACAACCGAAAAATGTTATTCTCTCTGCGCTTGCCTCTTATGCCTGGACTAAGATGTGTATAGTCGTCGATGATGATGTTAATATTTATGATCCAGGTGATGTTTTGTGGGCTATTCAGACAAGATGTCGGCCTGATCGGGACATAATTATTGTACCCGGTGTTTCTGCATACACCAGAGAAGATGTTAAAGAACTACATATTGGTAAAGTTGGTATTGACGCCACCGTACCGCTACATATGAAAGAAGTCATGCGGCGCCGTAAAATTCCTGGTGAAGAGCAGGTTAACTCAGAGGACTATCTTAAGTAAAATAGAGTTTAAAATTGTTGTAGATTTTTTAAGTGTTTTATTATGTTTTAGGACAACAGGAGAGAAGGGAATGAAACTTAATTTTGTTAAAATGAATCCGGCTGGTAATACTACGATTTTTATATTTGATCAACTACCACGATCGATTCATGGTAAGGTAGCTCAGTATTTAATGAAATCTGATTTTCTTTGTGCCGACCAAGTTGGTTTTGTAGAGAAGCCCCACTCTCAATATGCAACTGCCTATCTGCAAATGATGGGTGGTGAATTTTGTGGTAATGCACTAAGAGCATTGGCCGCCTTATTGTTCTTAAAGGGTTATCCTAGAATATATAAACAAAGAGAAACAGAAACAGATTCTTCTGTAAATATAAGCGATTATACTGTTGTACCCCTCGAAATTTCTGGTTATGACGGCATTCTTAAAGTTGGGGTTAAAGTTGTGGATGGAATTAATGGAATTTTATGGTCGAAGGCCTCTATTCCAGCACCACTAAAAATTAAAAAAGTTAATTTTAATTTGCCATGCCTTAACCTTACCAAAGAAGGAACTGTTGTTAAATTCCCTGGTATAACTCATGTAGTATTTAAAAATATTACTTTAGAAAAAAAAATAGTTTTTGATGTGCAAAAGCAGTTAAGAATAATGGATAGTGATGTTGATGTACTGGGAATTATGTCTTATCAACCCAATAAGGAAATTATGACTCCTCTTGTTTATGTTCGGGCTTCAGACTCGCTGATTTGGGAAGGTAGTTGTGGTTCAGGAAGTGTAGCCGTTGCATCTGCTATTGCAGTGGAAAAAAAAGAAAATATTAAAGGTTTAAAATTAAAACAACCAGGCGGAGAGATTGAAGTTGATATAGACTATATTGATAAAAAAATAAACAAGGCAATTATCAAAGGATTAGTTTCATTTGTTAGTGAAGGTAAAGTTTGGTTGCCCAATTTATTGTAGAGTTGTGTTCGATAAAAAATAATCTCGCATGCTAATACCTGATGCAGCATCTGACAAAGACATTGGTCCAATTACACCAATAACAATATCTTTTTTATCCATAGCAAATCCCGGTAGAATTAATAAACTTAAACCTAAAGTCAATACAATAACTAAGCAGATCACTTTCCCTTTCATTTTTTCAAACCTCCTTATATTTTATTTAATCGTTTCAGTTTTCACCAAGATAGATTTTCCTCACCTCCTTATTTGTTAAAAGTTCTTTACCAGCGCCCTGAAGAACAATCCTCCCTTTTTCCATAACATATCCTTTTGTAGCTATTTGAAGAGCTAATCTTGCATTTTGTTCAACCAGAAGTATAGTCGTGCCTGATGAATTGATTTCTTTAATAATCTCAAAAATTTCTTTTACTAGAAAGGGGGCTAGGCCTAGTGATGGCTCATCGAAGAGTAGGAGATCTGGGTTTGCCATTAATCCTCTTCCGATAGATAGCATTTGTTGTTCTCCCCCTGAGAGCTCGCCACCAAATTTTTTTTTCATTTTTTTAAGAACGGGAAAAAAATTATAAATCATTTCTTTATCTTTTTCTACCTTTTTATCATATTTCCTCAAATAAGCCCCCATTAAAAGATTTTCTTCAACTGTTAAAAATGGAAATATTCTCCTTCCCTCAGGAACTTGACAGATTCCCAGACTGATAATCTTATCTGAAGAAAGTTTTTCAATTCGACGCTTACGAAATACTACTTCTCCTGACACTTTTGGAGCTATTCCACAAATAGCATTTAATGTAGTACTTTTTCCAGCACCATTATTTCCAATTAAGGTTACAATATCACCTTGATTAACATTAAAATCAATACCTGTTAAAGCTTGAATACGACCATATGAACATTTAAGATTGCGAACTATTAACATCTTTTCACCATTCTTAATTACTCTCCGAGATAAGCCTTTATAACAACTGGGTCTCTTTTGATTTCTTCAGGAGCGCCTGAGGAAATAACTGTCCCTTCATTCATTACCCAAACTTCTGAAGAAATATTCATAACTACCCTCATATCATGCTCCACTAACAATATAGTAACATCAAAATCATTAATAAGCTTTTTAATCAATTCCATAATATCATCACTTTCCTGGATATTCATACCTGCGGTAGGCTCATCTAATAAAAGTAGATTAGGAGTTACACCTAAAGCCCTCGCAAGTTCTACTCTCCTTTGAAGACCGTAGGGGAGATTAACGGCAAGTACATCTGCATATTCTTCAAGTTTTATTTTTTTCATTATTTCTTCGGTTCTCCGAGCCGAAATCATTCTTTCTTGCTTAATTAATGGTGTACCTATGATAGCATCTAAAAGAGATGCCTTATAGCGAGTATATTGTGAAACATTGATATGTTCTCTTACCGTTAAACTTGGAAAAAGACGAATATTTTGAAATGTCCAAGCTAATCCCAAAGAAGCTTTTTTATGAGGAGATAATTTATTGATTTTTTTTCCTTTGTAAAAAATATTACCCTGATCTAGATGAACTTCACCACAAATTAATTTAAATGTTGTTGTTTTGCCAGCACCATTAGGACCTATAAGGCTAGTAATACTCCTCTCCTTAACATTCATGTTTAAATTAGAAACAGCTTTAACTCCGTTATAACTAAAACTAACTCCTGATAAAGTAAGTATATTAGACTGCATTAACAAAATTACACTCCTAATATGATAATATCTATAATTATATTTTATTAATTTTCCATACCAAATAAAATCCCGAAAAGCATTTACAAAATTGATATTCATATAATAAGTAAAATATTTTTTATACAAAAACAATCATGTTTATTAATTTTATTATACAACATGGTTTTAATAAATCCTTCTTTTTTTAAAAATTAAAAATAATCTTATGGTAAGTTTTTCTTTTTCAAGCTAATCGTTAGTAATAATTATTTCATTTTTTTAATGTAAAATCCTTAATAGTTCTATTCATATCATAATATAAAAGCTCTCAAATCTTCCAAGATAAAAAGATTTATTCACTACAGGTCAGCAATTTCCCCGTTTTAATGTCTTCTAAACACTAATAATTTAATGCCTCTTTCATAGTCTTAACAAATCTTTGATTCTCATAAGTAGTTCCTATAGTAACTCGAATGAAATTTGGACAACCCCAGGTTTTCCCCGGTCGAATAATTATTCCTTTTCTCAATAATTTTTCAAAGATAACTTCGGCATTTTCTTTTAAATCAATAAAGATAAAATTAGCCTCTGTAGGAAGATAAAAAAGACCTAATTTCTTTAGCTCTTTATATAAATATTCTTTTCCCTCTTGATTTGAATTTAAAACTTTCCTAAAGTGCTCCTCATCATCTAAAGAAGCTGCGGCTGCAACCTGAGCCAGTCGATTTGTTGTAAACGGATTCACTACTCGCCCCAAATAGCTAATTAACTCTGGTCTTGCTATACCATAACCAATTCGGACTCCCGCTATTCCAGCTATTTTTGAGAAAGTACGCAGGATAATTACATTTTTCGCCTCTAAAACATAAGAGAGATTATCGGGGTAATTTTTGTCTTCTACATAATCATAATAAGCTTCATCAAATACTACAATTACATCTTGTGGAACTTTTTTCATAAAATTTGCTACTTCTTCTCTGGTTACTATCGTCCCGGTGGGATTATTGGGATTACATATGAAAATAATCTTAGTTTTTTTATTTATTCTTTGGATAATTTCTTCCAAATCAAAACGGAAATTTTCAAGCTTAACTAAAATTAATTTCCCTCCCATAATTTTGGTTATAGTTCCATAGGCGGGAAAAGTAATTTCTCCGGTAATTACTTCATCGCCTTCATTAATAAAAGCCATCCCTATAAGATCAATGATATTATCTGCACCATTCCCAATAATTATCATCTCTTTATCAAGATTTAATTTATGAG
>ASPA01000021.1 GCA_000405605.1 Atribacteria bacterium SCGC AAA255-G05 | reverse complement strand
CTATATTTAATAATGTCTCATAATATCGTGCTGTTAATCCTCCGACTTCAACTTTAGAATCAGGATAAAGTTTTTCTATATTATTTTACCTTCCTTATTCATTATCATATCGAAGCGATTTTATATTGTTAGTAGAACCTCTTTTTGACATACATGTTTTAATTCTCTCACTTTAGTTCGATTAGTAGCCGAGAAAAATTATCATTTGCCTTTTCCATCTCTCGCACTGTCTGTAATATGCTACGATAAATTGCATTATCTTCTATATTATCAGTTTTTTGCATCCACATGCTAAATTTCTTGCTATATTCTTTATTATGCTGGATCCAGGAGTTTAAAATCACTTTAAGTCTACCCTTTTCATCTGTGGGGTAATCTCTAAAAATACTTTCAACCATGTTCCGGATAATAGGTTCAGGGACTGCACCCAATATTTCATTTACTTTTCGACCATCAACAAAATACATCTGCATAGGTATGCTCATAATCTGGTATTTCGTTGCTGTCTGTTGGTTTTCATCCACATTCAATTTGCAAAATTTGAACCTGCCATCATATTCTTCAGATAATTTATCATATATTGGAGAAACCATCCTACAGGGACCACACCACGGGGCCCAGAAATCTACCTCCGTGGGGAGATCTGAATTTAGGATCTCCTCTTCAAAATTTTGATCTGTAATTTCTACTACTTTACTCATAAATCACACTACCTCCTATGTGAGTGGTTAAGAATACTTAATTCTAACTCTATCTCCAACCTCTTGAACATACTTAAAAGCGGACATAGCTGCAGTAGCACCATCCCCAATCGCAGCAGCTACTTGACGCAATGAGTTTTTGCGTATATCACCAGCAGCAAAAATACCAGGGGTCAAAGTAGCCATCATATCATTAACATAAATATAACCACTATCATCCAGTTCTACTACAAATGAAGGCTATTTTAATGATTATATCTCTTCTATTTAGATTCCAAAAATCTATTCATCGGCTTAAATTGTTACCTCGAAACTATCTAATCTTTAATACTTCGTTAACTGATTATTACGGCAAGAATGTCGCTTTTCGAGACGATTAAATAGTTTTTATTTTCAACTTCAATCTCATCACCAGTGAATTTAGCATAAATGATTGTATCCCCTACTTTAATATTTTTAGCAAGATCTTCATCTGTCCCAACTTCGACAACCTTGCCCTTTCTTGGTTTCTCCTTTGCTGTGTCAGGGATTATGATGCCTCCTTCGCTTTTGCTTTCCGTAATTTCTTCTGGTTCAACTAAAACCCGATCCTCAAATGGCTTGATCTGCATATACAAAACCTCCTTTTTTATTTGATACCTAGTAATTTATCAATTTTTGCCTTATCAAAACCAACAATTGCCCGGTTATTAATCAGAACAACAGGGACTCCCTTTATATTTCTCCGCTGGAGCTCCTTGGCTCCATCAGGGTCTTTTTCAACATTTACTTCCCTAAATCTAAATTTTTTCCCTTTTAGATATTCTTTAACTCTGCTGCACCAAGGACATGAGGCTCCGGTGAAAATGATGATCCTTGGTTGACTAGAAACAGCCATGTTTTACCTCCTCTTTGCAATTTGATTATCAATGTATTTAAAATAATATTTCTTTCAAAATTTTTATTCAATCCTTACTTTAGTTAATATTTCTTCTCTAAATGGTCTATTAATTTCTAATCTGTCTCATCTGTATGGTCATTGGCAATTTTTCAACTATTTTTAATCTCTTTTTTACTTTGATTTAATACCTTTTCCAGTATTGCTAATCCTTTCCTTACTGACTCGATTTCCTGTGAATTGAGTTTTGAGGTTAGTATATCTTCAAAAGCCTTTTGTTCTCTTGTAATATTATATTTTAGTTTTTCCCCTCTTTTAGTTAAGTAAAGAAACGTCGTTCGACGATCCTGATCCTGTATTTCCCTAAATAGATAACCTTTTCTTACTAAATTATCAATAATTCTACTTCCACGAGAAGGTGAAAGATTCATTTTTTCTGCTAATTCGGAGCAAGTAAGACTTTCATGGCTTTCCATCGCATTGACACCTTTTAATTCAGCCAAACTAATATTCCATGAAGAACTATGGACTGCCCCCGCTAATATAGACACATAAAAGTGTGCTTTTTCTTTGATTCTCTTAGAATTGCTCATTATTTTAACCATCATCGTTAGGCTACCTCCTCCTGGTAATAATATTGACGTTCATATTCCATTGGTGACATGTTTCCCAGTGTGGAGTGAAGCCTGTGACAATTATAGAAAGTTTCAATATATTCAATGATNACCAGTTTAGCCTCTTCTCGTGTTTTGAATCTTCTACCATAGATAATATCCTTTTTTAAAGTAGAAAAAAAGGATTCCATACAGGCATTATCATAACAATCTCCCTTACGGCTCATACTCTGCCGGATATGATACTTATGTAATACATCTTGATAGGCATAAGCGGCATATTGAGACCCTCTATCAGAATGAAAGATTAAACCTTCTTCCGGATTTTCTCTGCCTGCTGCCTGTTCCAAGGCTTTTATGGTCAGTTCTTTGGTGATCCTGTCTCCNAATGACCAGCCGACTANTTTTCTCTGAAATAAATCTTCNATACCTGCCAGATAGAGGAAACCTTCATCTGTGGGTATATANGTGATATCACCNACCCATTTTTTATTNGGTNTATCTGNNGTAAAGTCTTGATNTAATATATTGGGAGCAACAGGCAAGCGATGGTTAGAATTGGTAGTAGCTTTGTATTTTCTTCTTAGACGGCTATATATGCCATTCTCTCTCATTAACCTCGCTATTCTATTCTTACCACAGGAGATACCCTCTTTATTTAATTTAGCTTTTATTCTGCGTATCCCGTAGGTTTTATATGATTCTTTATGAATCCTCCACATCTTCTCTACGAGGATCTTATCCTCCTTTTGGTGTACACTTGCCGGCCTTTTCAGCCAGCCATAATATGAGCTCCTTGATACTTCTAAAACCTGGCACATCTTCATAACGCGAAATGCGGAGCGGTATTTTTTAATAAATTTATAGATCATTTCACGTCCCTGCTGAAGATGGCCATAGCTTTTTTTAATATTTCATTTTCCTCTTTTAGATCAATATTATCCCGCATTAATTTTCTTATCTTATCATCTTCAGCTCTTAGGTTACCTTTTCCGGGAAAAGCATCCTTTCCGTATTCACTATATTGTGTAATCCACCTTCTTATAGAGGTGGNAGTCACTCCAATATCTTTTGCTACTTCNCNAANCTTCTTTCTACGTTCGGTAANCAGTTTAATAATTTCTTCTTTGTATTCAGGTGTAAATCTTTTCTTTCCCATTAGCTTAACACTTCCTTTCATGTTATTATTATAGCAGACTTTCTATGTGTCCAGCTAATCGGGTACAGGTCAAAGTATCCAAAATCAAAGTAGACAGTTTTAATTTTTTCTTTCCTTCTAACTTTTCATATTGAGGTAAAGTAAAATAGTAAGTTTTCCAATCATCTGTAAAGATAAGAAGAACTCTGATATAACTGTCCAAAAGAGATTTAGATATTATTTTTAAAAATGACCGAGAAGAAATATTTTTAGTTTCAATAAAAAAACAATATAAATGTTTTTCAATATTGAATATAGAATAAATATTTTCTATATTAGGGAGAGTATCATTTGGAAGGCCAAAATCGACTTTGTTTCTGGTGTAGGTTTTATCAAAAAGATATTCTTTATATCCTAAAAATTCAAAAAGCTTAAAAGTAGAATCGATATCTTTTAGATTTTTTACTTTTTCTTCGATAGCAAGTGGAATCATCATTTTTACTCCTCAACAAAGTAATTATACTATGTATTTGAAATTAGCGTTGAAAATTCTAATACTTTTTAGTTAGGTACTTCTGTAGGGTGTTTTGGATTTAAACGGGTGGGTAATGATTATTATAACCTTAATTATTTTAATACTTTTAATTTTTAATAGCAACTTATGAAAGGTTTGGGGATATTCGATTTGCTAATCTGCCGACTGGTTTTAAGTTATCAATAACCAGAATTTACTGGATTCCTGCTTGCGCAGGAATGACAGAAGATAAGAATGAGAATGGGATTGCTTCGTCGCTATGCTTCTCGCAATGATTGTGGTGGGGTGGTGGATCAGATGAATCTGATCTCTACATGATGATAAAAAAATTAATTTGAAATATTGAAATATAAAAGTATAATAATAATATTGTGAAATAAATAATATTAAAGTAATTGGCCAAATATAAAATACGAAAATATTTAAAAAGGAGGTAATTAAATATAAAAGAATAAACATAGAAATTAAAAAAACAAAAGCTAAAACATTGTACTTAAATATATGTTTATCTACTTCTTCATTATCGTATTAGATATGTGTTAGAAACTAATTTACTATTTATTAGCAGTTTTTAGTTGTAGAAAGATAAAAAGAAAGGAAAGTACTAATACCCAAACTAATGAAGATTAAAAACTTAAAGAATTATGGTATCCCCTCTTATATTCTAAACATCTGGAAAGAACATCATTCTCCTTATTTGCTGCCAGTACAGGAAGAGGCGGTGAAAAAATACGGGATTCTGGATTATGATGGAAGTAGGGGATTGCCGCGTCGCGATGCTCCTCGCAATGACAAAAAGGGTGCTCGCAATGACAATACTAACCTTTTAGTTATTGCCCCTACTTCCTCGGGAAAGACCTTTATTGGAGAGATGGCTGCTATAACCCAGGTAATCCTTGAGCAAAAGACTATTTATTTAGTTCCCTTAAAGTCTTTGGCTCAAGAAAAATACAAGCACTTCAAAAATCTTTATAGTAGATGTGGTTTAGAGATAGTAACCTCTTCCCTCGACTATAAAGAAGATGATGACAAAATAATTAAGGGAAATTATAATATAGCAATAATAGTCTATGAAAAGTTCCATTACTTTCTCTTCAAATACCCTGACTTTTTAGCTGAAGTCTCTCTAATAATAGTTGATGAGCTGCAGATGATAAATGACCCCGGACGGGGCCCTCTCCTGGAAAGCATGATAAACCATCTGAAGATAAAAGAGAAAAATCGTAAGATTATCGCTCTTTCTACCCCTTTAGAAAATCAAGAAGCGGTCTTAAAATGGTTTTCTGCTAAAGCACTTCTTTCTCATCATCGCCCCATAGAACTACGAAAAGGAATAGTAAGAGAAGGAACCTTTAAATATATAACTTATAATGAAAAGACTACTATTAGTAAAGAAGTATTTTTTAAGCCGGATACAGTTCAAGATAACTGTTTTGAGGATTATCTATTAGAGACAGTCAGATATTTTGTAAAACATAATGAATCTACCCTGATCTTTTTCCCAACTTGCACTGAGAGTAGAAGATGGTCTAAATGGCTGGCTTCCCAATTAAACTCTCCTGCTGCCTCTTCAGCTATCAAAGAATTAAGTAGAATGGAAGAGACTTTATCCCGCAATGAATTATTGGAATTATTAAAAAAAGGAACCGCCTACCATAATGCCGACCTCTCTCCAGAAGAAAGAAACCTGATAGAAAAATATATAAGAAAGGGAGAGATAAAAATTATCTGTGCTACTACTACTTTAGCTATAGGAGTAGATCTTCCCTTTAAGAATGTTATTATAGCTTCTAATAAAATGTATGGTAATGATAGAGATTACTCTCATACTTATCAAAAAACTCTTACCCTGGCTGATATAGAAAATATAGGAGGAAGAGCGGGGAGGTTAAATAGAGGGAAGAGCAAAAATTTTTTAGAGAGGGAAAAAGAATTTGGCCGAGTTATCTTTTTAGCCCCTTCACTTATATCTGAGACCATCTTACAAAAACTTTATTTTAATAGTACTAATCAAGTAAATAAATATCCAGTAAAGAAAGAAAAAGATCTGCTCACTTTTCTTCTAAAATTAATAGTTACCTGTAACCAGGATAGCCGGGATAAGATAAGAAAATATCTAAAGAAAGTCGGGACTTCTTCTTCCCAAAGTAGCCCTGAAGAAGAAAACAACATCTATAATTACTGGCGCTTTCATTTTGAGGAAGATGAAAATATGGAACAAGAAATAGACAAATATCTGGATATATTAGTCGAAAATAAATTGATCAGGAAAAATAAAAAAGGTAATTTCTCTCCCACTACATGTGGTATCTTGATAATCACCAAGGCAATTAAAGTAGAGACCTATCTTTATTTTAAGTCCTGGATTAAAGATAGTAAAAAGGGGGAGATTAGCAATCTGGAGATACTTTTATTTTTATCCTTGAGTCTAGACGGAAAAGAATTACCTATCCCCTTTTCTTTATCTTGTATAAATGATTGTAAAAGAGAAAGACATAATTGTGAGCAGGAAGAAATTTATCGGAATAGAATTCTACGGTTAATCTGTAACCAGGGTGAGGAAGATAAAAAGTTCTACCAGGATAAACTTATTCTAAAAAAAGATGAAGAGAGAGTATTCAATTTAGAAAATTGCCTGGCTTTTAAGAAGACTCTCCTATTATATGATTGGATAGGAAGTAAAAAGGTAAAAAGCCTAGAAGAAGAGTACAATATTTATAGAGGTTCTATAAAACATTTAGCAGAAAGTTTTTCTTGGTTAGCCGAAAGTTTGGCCAATTTAGCAGAAATTACCAACTGGAAAGATGAAAGAGAAGAAGACCTGAAGAAGATAAGATTACTATCAGAACGACTAATAAAAGAAGTTAAAGAAGAAGAATTGGAATTAGCTCACCCACATATTGAAATTTGTAAACCGAAATCCGAAAACAGTCATTTGCAACCAGAACCTATTCTCCAGATAGATAATCATAGACCAGATAGAATTATCTTTTTAGGGAAAGAGGTAAAGCTTACTCCTTTAGCCTTTTCCCTGGTTTATCTTTTAGCCCAAAACCTGGGTAAGGTATTATCTTATAATAATCTTTTAGATACTTTATGGTCAGAAGATGATGATGATGCTACTTATGTTCAAATATCTTTTCATCTTTCTAAAATCAGAAGGGCTATTTTAACCACTATTGGAAATAATCAAATAAATAAAGAAAGAGTTAAAAATATTTTTAAAGTAGTTTCAAGAAGAGGGTTAATGTTAAATTTAGAAATAGAGAAACTAAAACTCATTTAATATTTTCTAACTTTTTAACTATTTCCTTAAAATAAATCTTACCTAATTTTACTCATAAAATAATAATTTAATTTTAATTATCATCCAAACAGATAATAAACTGTTTGGATTTTTTTATTTTCTAATAGTTTTAATGAGGTAAAGAAAAAACAAAGAAAAAACTCGATACAAGAAATATTTTTTATGATGTAATTATAAAGGTTGGCCAATCAAAAAACAAAAACTATTTTCAACGAAGGAGAAAAAATGGAAAAAGAATTTCTGAAAAATCAAAAACAATTAACCAAAGAAGGGTATGTTATCATCTCATCTTATTTTTTAGATTACTGTGTAGAGATATTGGGAACCGGACCGGGCATGCTCTATATTCAATTGCTTAATTATTGTCACAAGGGCAAAGATCTGGCCTGGCCTACTTTAGCTACCTTAGGCAAGAAAATGCAATTTACCCCGAAGTCTATAACCAAATTTCATCAGATATTATTAAAACACGGATTAATTAAAAAGATAAGTAAAGGAAAAACTGCCTCAGGCAGTTATAAGCGAAATATTTACCAAATCACTCCTCTTCACATGGTAAAAAATACCCTGTCAATAAGTAATATTTTCCCCCAAGTAGAGGAAAAAATTACTCCCAACCTAGGGAAAAAATTACCCGTAAACAATACCAATCTTAACAGTACCAATACAACAACAACAAAGAGAGAAAAAGATGCTGTTGCTGCTGTTAATTTTAAAAAATTAAAAGAGAAAGGAGAAGAAAAGATGAGAGCCCCATACAATAGCAAGGAGCATTATACAGGGCAGGCAATAAGAGAGCGAATGGTTGAATTAGATTTTAAGGAGGGATTTGTGGAGAAGATGTTAAAAGAATATTCGCTGAAGAAGATTGAGGAAAAATTAGATCTGCTAATGGAGAGAAAAAATATCAAGAGTCCTGCCGGCTGGCTGAATGCAGCACTTCAGAATGATTACCGGGGAGAGGAACCCGTAGAAGAAAGCGAAGATCTCAAATGTAGGGGTCTGATGCATCAGACCCGTCAGGAATCAGCGGGGCGGATGAATCCGCCCCCTACAAAAACAAAGACAAACTCTGAAAATAATAAAATTCTCTCCACTGAAGAAGCAAGAAGACGGTTTCACTCTCTAAGAGAACAATTAATGGCAATGAAATAATAAGAAAAGGAGATTTAAATGTACAAATTAAAAGAATTAATTGCAAAAGCAAAGAAAAAAGATGTAAAAGCAATGGAAGAACTGTTTAATCAATTTAAACCCTTGCTAAAATCGAGGGCCAGAAAGTATTCTCGATACGGCCTGGAATATGAGGATGTCTTCCAGCAGGGGGCACTGCTATTTATTATTGGCGTTTATGAACATCAAGCAGAAAAGGAGAGATCTCCTACTGCCTTTTCCAGCTATATAAAAAAGAGGCTCGACTGGGGATTATGGATGTATTACCGGGGATATCTTAAACAACAGATAGAGATTTCCGGAGGGCTAAAACCAAAAGAAATGTAGGATGAATCTTTTCGGGGCGAATGAATTGGAAAAAGTGGGACAGGAACCTTTTTAAATCAAAAAAGTAGCCAGTCCCCATTTTCCAATTACTCATTACTTATCACTTATTACGCAATTAACCAGCTAGTGTCACGTCACATTTCATACGTCGGATAGAGACGTTTTAGTTTTATCCGAGCTTTGTTTGTTGTAAACTGCCAATTGATTTTTGCATTCAG
>ASPA01000020.1 GCA_000405605.1 Atribacteria bacterium SCGC AAA255-G05 | reverse complement strand
AAAAGCTAAATTAAATAAAGAGGGTATCTCCTGTGGTAAGAATAGAATAGCGAGGTTAATGAGAGAGAATGGCATATATAGCCGTCTAAGAAGAAAATACAAAGCTACTACCAATTCTAACCATCGCTTGCCTGTTGCTCCCAATATATTAAATCAAGACTTTACTTCAGATACACCAAATAAAAAATGGGTGGGTGATATCACCTATATACCCACAGATGAAGGTTTCCTCTATCTGGCAGGTATCGAAGATTTATTTCAGAGAAAATTAGTCGGCTGGTCATTAGGAGACAGGATCACCAAAGAACTGACCATAAAAGCNTTNGAACAGGCAGNAGGCAGAGAAAATCCGGAAGAAGGTTTAATCTTTCATTCCGATAGAGGGTCTCAATATGCCGCTTATGCTTATCAAGATGTATTACATAAGTATCATATCCGGCAGAGTATGAGCCGTAAGGGAAATTGTTATGATAATGCCTGTATGGAATCCTTTTTTTCTACTTTAAAAAAGGATATGATCTATGGTAGAAGATTCAAAACACGAGAAGAGGCTAAACTGGTGATCATTGAATATATTGAAACTTTCTATAATTGTCACAGGCTTCACTCCACACTGGGAAACATGTCACCAATGGAATATGAACGTCAATATTATTACCAAAAAGAGGTAGCCTGACAAGGATGATTAAAATAATGAGCAATTCTAAGAGAATCAAAGAAAAAGTACACTTTTATGTGTCTATATTAGCGGGAGCAGTCCACTTCACAAATTTATCGTACCGATTTAGAAGTTATCTCTACTTTAGGAATTGCCTCTGGAGATGCTTCTTATAGAGATATATGGAGAGATTGCTGGCAGCAAGCCTTTAACAAGGAACGGGTAAATGATCAATTCTTTAAAGACTTTGAAGGAGTATTTTTTGAATTAAGGACTTTAGCTACTCATCAGATAAAGGATGTAAAATTGTCCCATGAATTTGCCCAACAGACTTTAAACCGACTTATTTTCCTTTATTTCATCGCTAAAAAGGATTGGTTAGCTTCTGATAGAAAATTCATAAGTAATTTTTATAAAGAGTATAAGGTAGAAAGAAATAAAGGCAATGTTCCTAAAGATTCTTTTTATGAGAATTGGTTAAAGATATTATTCTTTGAAGTTTTTAATAAATCTTTTCCTAACTTAGGCCTTGCCCGATATATTCCTGCTGATTTAAAAAATAATTTAATAATGTTTCCCTATCTCAATGGTGGTCTATTTAAGGAAGAAGATTTTGATAAAGTCGGGGTAAATATTCCTGACTCTACCTTTAATAATATTTTTGTTTTTTTAGATAAATATAATTTTACCATCAAAGAAGATTCGCCTTTAGATATTGAAGTGGCGGTTGACCCTCAAATGCTGGGTTATTTATATGAATCTTTTGCGAATATTGCGGAGGAAATCTATGAAAGAAATGATTTAGGGGTTTTTTATACCCCGGTTAGTGAAGTAAGCTTTATGGTTAGAAGGTCTTTAGTAGAATATTTTTCCAACCATTTAGAAAAAATACCCAAAGACCTTATTTATAAGTTTGTTTTTGATGAAGACAAAAAAGAAGTCATAGAATATATCAGCAAACACAACTTATGGGGAGATCTGGAATTTCTTATAGAAGACGTGAAAATAGTTGACCCGGCTTGTGGTAGTGGAGCCTTTTTATTAGGATGTTTAAAAGTATTGGTGGATTTAACACAAGTAATAGAGCAAAATCTAGATAGCGAAAGAAAGGATTTTGATATTAAAAAAGATATTATTGGCAAGAACTTTTTTGGAGTAGATGTAATGAAGTGGGCATTGCATTGTGCCGAATTAAGACTCTGGCTTTCAATGATTGTGGAAGCGAATTTACCTGAGGAAAGAAGGAAAGAAGCTCTTTTGCCCAATTTTAATTTAAGATTAAGAGTAGGTGATAGCCTAGTCCAAAAGATAGGAGGAATAAGTGTAGATTTAAAAGATCTGACTATTTCACTAGAAATAAAAAGGAAACTTAATTATCTACAACAAGAAAAACAAAAATTTTATAGCAATGATCCTTCAAGAAGATTTAAGGATTATGAAACAATACAAGAAGAAGAAACAAAAATATTTCAAAATATTTTATCGGAAGAGATAATAAATTTAGATAAAAAAATTCAAATATTAAACGTTCAATTATCTAAGAGAAATCAATTAAATATTTATGGTGAGCAATCAAAAGAAAAAGTAGAAAAAGAAAATGTTAAAAATAAGATGAAATTTTTAGAAGAAAAAAGAGAATTACTCGGAAAAGCTTGTGAAGAATTAAAACCCAAAGGAAAGCAATTTGTTATTTGGGAAATTGATTTTGCAGATGTATTTGAAGAAAAACAGGGTTTTGATATAGTAATTGGTAATCCTCCCTATATCAGACAAGAAAAAATTTCTCCACCATTTAGGTCAAAAAAAGAAATTAATTTAGAAGAAAAAAGAAAATACAAAGAAGATCTTATAGAAAGTATACAAATACAGTATCCATTTTTAAAAGAGTTTGATAGAAAATGCGATTACTATATTTACTTTTATTTTCATGGCTTAAATCTATTAAACCCAAAGGGAACTTTCTGTTTTATTACCTCTAATTCCTGGCTTGATGTAGGTTATGGAAGAATTCTACAAGAATTTTTAATAAAATATGTTCCCATCATTGCAATATATGATAGTCAAACTAAAAGATCTTTCGAACATGCTTCTGTTAATACAGTAATAGTATTTTTTGGTGCTCCAATAATTAAAAACAACAAAAACCCTAACCCTACCTGCTTGGATAATGTGGCTAAATTTATTATGCTTAAAAAGCCATATGAAGAAGTTATTTCATCTCAGAATTTAATAACAATTGATAATTTTATTCCTGATACCCAAAGTTTATTTGGAAATGTTTTAAAAACAGATCAGTTTAGAGCGTATTCTATAAAACAGAGAGATTTATTTAAAGAGGGATTAGAGATTAAAGAAGAAGACAATGAAATGTTTAAAGATAGTTTGTCTGGTGAGTATATTAGTTCGAAATGGGGTGGAAAATATTTAAGAGCGCCCGATATTTATTTTACAATATTGAAAAAAGGAAAGGATAAGTTAGTAAGATTAGGAGATATTGCTGAAGTAAGTCGTGGATTTACTACTGGTGTTAATGAATTTTTTTATGTCGAAGATGTAACAGATAAGATAAATATTCTACAAATTAAACCGAAAATTAAAAATATGGAAGATTTTAGTAATATTGAAGAGATAAAAAAATCAGGATTAAGGATTACTTATAATAGGGGAGATGACGCTTATTGGTTAATTGAAGAAGAATTTTTAAAACCAGTAATAAAAAGTCCCCGCGAATGCAAATCAATTATAGTAAAAATGGAAGATTTGAAATATAAGGTTTTTATGTGTCATAAGTCCAAAACAGAGTTAAAAGGAACTAAAGCGATAGAATATATTACATGGGGAGAAAAACAAAGTTATCACAAAAGACCAACTTGTGCAAGTAGAAAATATTGGTGGAATTTAGGTAAACAAGAAAAACAAGATTTTCTTTTTTTAAGGTTTCGCGATAAAAGAAACTGGACTCCGATTATTTCCAAGGAAACAGATATACAAATAGGAGATGTTGTATTTGTGGGGCGAATATGCCCTAATAAAAAATGGGCTTTAGGTTATATTTTAAATTCTACTATGGGAATATTAATAAGCGAAATTTTTGGAAGAGCGAATCTGGGAGATGGTTTATTGACTACTTATGGGCCAGAGATATTAAGTTTTATTGTTTTAGATCCTACTCTTATAGAAAATGAGATATGTAAGAATATTTTGATTTCAATGGACAAAAAGTCTGTTTTACCAATTTTTCAAGAATTAGGTTTTGACCAAATGAAACCCATTAAAGAACAACAGCCCAATCCTTTGCCCGACCGAAAAGCTCTTGATGATGTGGTTTTTGATGTTTTAGAATTAACTAATGAAGAAAGAAAAGAAGTGTATTGGGCTACAGCTGAATTGGTTAAAAATAGATTAGATAAAGCAAGGAGCGTGAAGAAAAAATAATGGCTTCAATGTTTATTCCCCAAAAAGTTATCGATAATTCCGGGATGACTTTAGCAAATTTCTTAATAGAAGTTCTAAAATCCTCTAAAGATACAAATTTAGATATTGCTACAGCCTTCTTTAATATTAAGGCCTATGAACTGATAAAAGAAGAAATAAAAGGTGTAAAGCATTTTAGGCTTCTTTTAGGAAAAAGCATCGAATTAAAGGAAGAGGTTACTTTAGGAGAAATACTTTTAAATAAAATCAAAGAAGAGATAGAAGATTTTGAGTTAGGAAAAAGCCAGAGTGAATTAGTAAGGGATTTAATAAATTTTTTAAAGAAAAAAAATGTGGAGATCCGCATTTATACCAAAGATTTTTTACACGGCAAAGCTTATATTTTTGATAATTTAGTGGTAGTAGGTTCTTCCAATTTTACCCGGGCTGGTTTAACTTCTAATACCGAATTAAACATAGTGTCATTAGAGTCCGAAGCTGAATATATCAGAAAGAATTGGTTCGATAAATTTTGGGACTAGGCTACTGATTTTAAAGAAGATCTTATCAAGATATTAGAAGAGTCTCGTTTTGGCAGTAAAGAGTACTCACCTTACCAAATATTTATTAAAACTTTATATGAATTACAAAAAGAAGATTTAAAATTTGATGAAGATGAAGAGAAATCAAAAGAAGAGTATGTCAAGACCAGAGTGAATTTGGCAGAATTTCAAGAAGATGCGGTAAGAAGAGTTTTCTCAAGATTAAAAAAGTACAGCGCAGTCTTAGTAGCCGATTCAGTAGGCTTGGGGAAAACCTGGATTGCCAAAAAAGTAATCGAAGAGTTTGGATTTTATAAAAGAAGGAATTTTTTAATAATCTGTCCTGCTCAAATCAGAGGAATGTGGACCAAAGAGATAAAAGATTTACGATTATCTGAAAATATTTTATCGCAAGAGAATTTAGCTATGGATGATTTTAAGAAAAAGGCAACTAAAGCTTGCGGGGGAAGTTTAAAAGAAGTTTCCTTAGTAGTGCTAGATGAAAGTCATAATTTTAGGAATCCTTTATCCAATAGATGGGAAAATCTATTTAATTTGTTAGAAGAAATCAGAAAAGAAAGTCAGAGGAAGCCCTATGTTTTATTTTTAACTGCTACTCCCATCAACAATACTTTATGGGATTTATACTGGCAGATAATGTTAATGCTATATTCAGATCAAAAAGCATTTTTAAAACAGGGAATATCCGGAATTTTTGAGTATTTTAAAAATGTGGAAAAAAGACAAGACCCGGCTTTATTGAATGATATTTTAAATGAGATATCCATTAGACGAACTCGTAATTTTATAAAAGATAATTACCCTGACGCTGAAATTAATGGAAATCTTATAAATTTCCCTGAAAGGGTTTTAGAGAATATAGATTATGAATTAGAAAAGACTTACCAGGGAATGTATAGGGAAATCTCTAAAATCATTACTGAAGAATTAACTATGGCTTATTATAGAATTTTAAAATATAAAAAAGTAGAGAAATTAACCCCCGATGAAGAAATGGCTTTAGGTAGGATGATCGCCTTAGAAGGGATATTCAAAACCATCCTTCTAAAGAGATTAGAAAGCAGCGTAGAGGCCTTTAGAAAGTCAGTAGATAAACAGATAAAGTTTTTAGAAAAATTAGGAAAGAATTTAAAAGAAGGGAAATTACTGCGAAAAGAAATATTTAACAAATATGTCGTAGGATTAGATGAGGAAAGTTTAGAAGAGGTAGAGATAAAATTAGAGGATATTAATTTAGACGATTTTGATAAAGAAAGTTTGTTTAGTGATATTCTGAAAGATGAACAATTATTGAAGAACATTTATGAAAGAGTATCTCCAATTACTCCCGAAAAAGATGCGAAATTAATAAAGTTTAAAGATATACTATATAAATTGGCAAAGAAAGGCCAGATTGTAGTCTTTACTTATTATGCAGATACTCTCGAGTATATAAGCCAGGATTTAAAAGAGGATGCACGGTTTAAGCAATTTAACATGGTAAATATATCCGGAAAGGTTTCTTCGGTAAAAAGAGAAGAAACCGTAGATGAATTTTTTAATAAAAATATCGATATTTTATTAAGTACCGATGTTTTATCCGAAGGAATGAATTTACAGACTGCTCAATTTGTAATTAATTATGATTTGCATTGGAATCCTACCCGGATGATTCAGAGAGCGGGCAGAATTGATAGAATTGGCTCACCTTTTAATGAAATTTATGTCTACAATTTTTTCCCTGAAAAAGAACTGGAAGATTTATTAAGATTGGTAAGCATTTTACAGGGAAAAATAAGAAATATAGATTCCTCAATTGGTTTGGATCAGACTATTTTAGGAGAGACTATTCACCCCAAGGTTTTTGGAACCATAAGAAGAATAAAAGAAAAAGATAGTAGTTTGTTTGATGAACTGGAAAGAGAAATATTTGGAGGTGGCGAAAAATTCTATCAGCCCTTAAGAGATTTTTTAAAGAAAAAAGGGATAGAAGAGATTAAGAGGATACCTGATGGAGTATTCAGCGGATTAGAGACAAATAAGATAAGAGGAATATTTTATTACTATAAATATAGCGAAGATTTCCATTTTTGGTATTTATATAATTTGGATGAAGGGCAAATAATGAAAAATAAAACTGAAATTATGGATTTTATAATTTGTAAGGAAAAAGAAGGAAGGGTTATCCCGGACTTTTTCCAAAAAGTTTATGAAGTAAATAAATTAATAGTTGAAGATTTAGAGAATACTTATAAGCAATTAGAACAGAAAGAACAAGATACTCCTACTCGGGCTTTTTCAAAAGATAGGCGTAGCAGATTTATTAATTCTTTAATCCATGACGTAGAATTTGAATTAGATAATTATTTAATGGAATTTCCAGAGGATAAAGAAGTTCAGAAATTATGGGAAACTACTTTAGAAAAATTAAGAGAATTTCACCAGACGCCCCAAAGGTTGAGAAAGATAAGAAGGATTTGGAGAAATTATGGGCAGCATAAAAATTGGAAGAAAATGGTTTTAGATTTGCATGATTATATTAAAGGACTTTCTTATTTTAAAGATGATGAAGATGCGCTTGAACCCTTTGATATTAATAAATTGAAATTAATTTGTTTGGATTTTATTTCTTAAGTATAAAATCAAACAGCGAATTCTAACATGATATGAAAAATCTTAATATTTTAAGAGTAAGATTATATATTTTTAATATTTTTGATTTATTTTATATGTTTTGAAAATATGAAGGAGACAGCTAAATGGGAAATAAAGAAAATAGAAATGAAAATGCAAACATAAAAAAAATTAAATTTTTCTCTGACCAACCCATTGCTGCAGATAAAGAACAAGATATACGTTTTGGGCATCTTGATATAGCAGACAATCTGAAGAAAATAATATTGAATTGTCCTTCTCCCTTTACGATTGGTTTATTTGGAAAATGGGGTAGTGGAAAAACTACAATTCTTAATGCGCTTAGAAAGAAGCTACAGGATAATAATAAAGATAATATTGCGGTAGTGAATTTTGATGTATGGAAATATGCGGGTGATTCATTGCGAAGGACTTTTTTGAAAGAGATAGTTAAGCAATTACAAAAGACATCTCATCTTCCTAAAAATTATAAATTAAACGAAAGATTAGAAAAGTCTATTCAAAAAATAATAGAAAATCGTAAATTTGTATGCAATTGGAAATTATTATTATGTCTAATCGGTTTTATCTTAGCAATATCGTTGTTTCTATATACTAAATACCCTCAAAATTTTGGAACTTACCTTTCTATTTTATTTGGTAGCGTTACAACTATCTCAGCTCTGTTTGTATGGATGATACAACAGGCAATTACACACGAAAAATTAGTTGTTAGTTCTGAACGTCTGCAGGATCCGTATGAATTTGAAGAAGAGTTTAATAAAATAACCAAAGAAATATCTTCCAAAAATTTACTTATTATAATTGATAATTTAGATCGATGTATTCATAATAAGGCAGTTGAACTTCTTTCCACAATTAAAACATTTTTAGCCAAAGATACGGAAGTATATGAAAACAATAAATGTATTTTTCTTATAGCCTGTGATGATGAAGCAATTAAAGCACATCTTAAAAGTGTATATCCTAAAAATCAAAACGACGGTAGTGTTGAAGACTCTTTTAGTGCTGATGAGTTTCTTCGTAAATTTTTTAATGTTTCTTTGCGAATACCAGATTTTATAGATACAGAGCTTCAGCTCTATACCGAGGATCTGCTAAAAGAAATCGATATACCACAGTTTAACTCCCCAGATATTTCCTATGTTATTACAAATGCTTTTCGTGAAAATCCACGTCAAATAAAGCAATTTATTAATATCTTAATTACCAATTTTTATCTTGCCCAGGGAAGAGAAGAGAACAAGGAGCCTTTAATTATTCCCAAAGGGACAATTACAGATAATGTTGCATTTTTAGCTAAATTTTTAATAATCCATCAAAAATTTCCTAAAGAATATCAACAAATTCGTGAATCTCATTTAAATATTAACGAGATAGAAAATATAGAAGACGAAAAGTATAAAGATTTTCTTAGAGCTACTAAAACAATTACAGTTAATGATATTAGACCATTTATGTATTTAAAACAATCAGAAGAAGAACGTGCTATTCCTGGAGTAAAAGAATTAGAATTGGGGTTAATTGATAATAAATGCGAGGCAGTCAAAGAAAAAATAAATACTATAAAAACAAATCCTAATCAAATTAAAAACTTAAAAAGGTTTATTTTAAGTTTAATAGATAGGAACGAAAGTAGAAGGACTCCTTTATTTAATATAATTTCTTGTTTATTAGAAGCTTTTAACTGTCATAATTTAAAATTAAGTAAGCAACTTTGTGATAAAATTGCAGGTCTATTAAATAATGGTAAATATCTTAAAGATGATCTTGAAAAGTTTAAACCTTCGTTAATTTTTAATGAAGTACTTAATCAATGTAATACAGAAGATAGCAGCGGCATAATCGATCAATATGTTAACATTTTGAGCCAGAAAAAAGAAGATAAAAAAGAACCGAGGATATCCATAGATTATGCACATGTTTTATTTAAGGAATTATTAGAGCATAAAGAATTGCTAAACCAAGATAAAAGAGAAAAAATAAGACAAATATTAACTGAGATATACTATACTTCTCCTAAGATATTTTCTCTCTTTAGCGAAAACGTTGAGGATCAAAAGGATTATATTTCTGGAAAAACTATTTCAAAATTTATCTCTACTTTTTCAAACGATGATGTAGAGAACAAGAAGAATATAAATGAAAAGGTTGGGCTTCTTTTAAAATTTAAAGAAGTTATAACTTTCGAAGTAGCTCAAGAAATTATTATATCTTTACAGAATTTATTAAAAAATGAAAACCAGAAGGCTTATCGTGAAGAGAAGGAAAATCTATTAAATTGTATTGGAGATGTCTTTAATGTTTTATATGATCAAATTTTAAATATTCCAGATAAATCTGTTTTAAATTCTTTTGCAGATATAATTATCCTGGGTATGAATGCATTAGGGAATTGGAATCAGAAAAAGATATTTATTTTTATTTGTATTAGGTTAGTTGATATACTTGAAAGTTCTCAAAAAACAGGTATCAATACGTTAATTCAGAACTTCTTTACTAATGCAGATATTGATAGTATTCAATTTGTTTTTAAGAAATTGAGCGAAGAAGAGAAAAAGGAATTAATTGCAAAACATTCAGGAGTTTTCCAGCAGAGAGTGCTAGAACAACAACCCATCTTTAATTTTTTATATCCGCTGGCTCCACAAGACCTTCGTATTCAATGGATGACAAATTTAATAACTTCTTATCCACAGAGGGCTACGGCAAAACTGAAAGAGCTAAACTATAAAGTTGATGATAAAACAAAAGCTGTCGAAACATTATTGTCAACTGCTAGAAGAGTCGCGATTCATGAAAAGAAAAATTTGTGCGAGGCAATCAATCAAATGAAATGTGCTAACGATGCAAAATTTAGAAGCGATTTTGCTTTACAAATAAAATCATTATTAAGAAGTACAGATAAAAGTCAACAAGAAGTTGGATACCTCGCTTATGAAGGAGCAAAACATTTTTCAAATTCTTTAAAAAGAGATATTATTCGGGAAATTGTGGAATGGCTGCGTTCACTGCAACTGGATAATGCTGGACAAACATATACTATTAAGAGCGCGTTAATTGATTGGGATATTTTACAATCACCAGTTAAAAAGGATTATATCGATTTTGTATTTGATAAACTCATAAAAAGAGGGGTTAATATAAACAATATTCAATTGGGCTTTGAAATTTTTTATAAGGTCAAACCAAAATATGAAGAATATCCTACATATTTTGATGATGTTTTTGAAAGGTTAAAAAGCGAAAGCAATGATCAGATAAAAACTGAAATTAAGAGTGGGCTTTTAAAGTTAAAACCATCAGAAACAAATAAGAAAAATAGAGATTTTTGGAATAAATTAGATAATTATTAATTAAGCAGAGGCATAGCTTTATTCTTTAGAGTCAGCCTTTGACATTAGAAATTTTAAATTTTTTATATACGATGACTAATGACAAGGGTTGACCCCTCATCAGCATTTGGTGGCTACCAATTTTGCTGTTAGGTGTAAAAAAGTGAGCAAACAATCAAAAATAAATTTAGTTATGCAAGAAATTAAACGAAGAAAGATCAAAGATGACCTTCGATCATCGTTGGAACAGAGCATTGACCAGCGCGTTACTCGATATTTAGAAATCAATCATCAGTGGATAATCGGGAATCACTATTTTGCTGCTGCATCAGCCGAATGCATAGAACTCTATCGCGATGGTTATTTCATTGGGGCTGTTATGATGAGCCAAGCCGTTAATGAAGGGATTATAAAATTCATTGGAATAAATAGGGACACATCCCATTTTCTTAGATAATTAATATTTTACTTTTAAATTAGATAAATAGGGAAGATGTACCAGGTCAATAATTCGGTAACTATTAGAGGAAAACCTATAGGATCTGAAGGGTTTCTTAACCGGATGGTTGAGGTTTTAGGTTTACTATAGATAGACGTCTTAAAGGAAGACTTTGTAAAAGGGAAAATTAAACCATAGAAAAAATATAGAATTGGACATCATGACAAAAGGGGGGAAATTATATATGGCTTTAAATGATATTAAATCTATCAAAGAAAGAGTAAATTTACGAACTTTACTTATAGCTTTAGTAATAGCTATCATTGGCATTGTTTTTTTATGGGTTTCTGCAAATGATAATTGGTGGAAGAGCTTTAAAGTTTGGCAGACTGTTTTGCAGAATATAGGCGCATTGCTTATGGTTACAGTAGCAATAAGCCTTTTATGGGAACTTTATGGGAAAAGAGCTTTTTTGGATGAAGTATTAGCCAAAGCACAAATTTCGAAAGAATTAACTTTTGCGGGAATTACTAAAATTACCGATACTTTTCATCGTCAAGACATAGATTGGAAAAAATACTTTTATACAGTTAATAAGCTTGATATCTTTTTTGCTTATGGTCGCACATGGCGTAATACTCATGCTGATGAATTTCAAAAAGTTGCTGTCAGGAAAGGAGCAAGAATCCGTATAGTTTTGCCTGATCCCGAAGATAAACAGGTTATGGCTGAATTGGCACGTAGGTTCAAATATTCCGATGACGAAATTAAAACAATAATAAGGGAAGCTGAAGCATATTTTAGAAATTTAATCAACTCTGCAGGTACCAATGGAGCCAAAATAGATATATGGTTTTTACCTGCTGCACCTCTTTTTACCTTTTATCGCTTTGATCGCGTAGGTATCCTTGCTTTATATACTCACCGCCGAGATCGAGCTGCAGTTCCAACGTTTGTCTGTGAGATGGGGGGAACACTATATGATTACATCCGTAAAGAGTTTGAAGCGATGATAACTGAGGGTGGGCTTGCTAAATGTGTTACGAAGGAGGAGAATTAATCCAATGTATCGTTCACATTCTAAAAATATAGTATTATATGACCATGATATTCCAGATAAATATTATGATTACGTGCATATGGTTAAAACCATTGCTTGGGATATTGAAACAACAGGCTTAGATTGGCATAATGACAAGATTGGAATTTGCCAACTTTATGTTCCCAATAGACCCGCGGCAATTATAAGAATTGATGATACTCCACCAGAAAAATTGCGGTTATTGTTATTAGATACTTCAATACGGAAAGTGTTTCATCATGCGATGTTTGATTTGCGGTTTATGAGCTACTATTGGAAGGTACTGCCTCAAAACATTGCTTGTACAAAGATTGCGGTAAAATTGCTTGATGTGATAAACAAAAATAAACATAGTCTTAAGCCAATATTAAAAAAGTATTTAGGGATAGAAATTAGTAAACATGAGCAACTTTCTAATTGGATATCCGATGAGATAACAGAAAAACAGATAAGCTATGCAGTGAATGATGTAATGTATCTACTACAACTTTTAAGTGTATTAGAAGGGGAGTTAAAATCTAAGAATCTTCTAGAACTTGCTCATTTATGCTTTGCTCATATTCCAGCAAGGGTACAGTTAGATATTCTTGGTTATGGGGATGTATACAGTTATTAAAGTTGTGAAATAAATTAATAATAAATAGGGAAGGTGTACCAAGTCAATAATTCGGTAACTTTTAGCGGAGAAAATCTATGAGGTCTGAGAAGTTTCTTATCCAGATAGTTGAAGCTTTAGGCATTACTATAGATAGACGTCTTAAAGGAAGACCTCGTAAAACGGAAAGCTAAACCATAGAAAAAATAGGATGTGGTCCTATTTAAAATAATAAAAAGAGGTGTAATATGTTAATCCATAGATATTCAGTAAACCAAAGACCGATTCAAGCATTGCTAGTTGACATTAAATCAAATGAAATTGCCATACCAGAAATCCAACGTCCTTTTGTTTGGAATGCAACGAAAGTTCGTGACCTTATTGATTCATTATACGAAGGATATCCGATTGGTTATTTGATTGCTTGGCACAATCCTTCTGTGAGACTTAAGGATGGGACCAGATCAAAAGGAAAAAAGATACTTATTGATGGCCAGCAACGAGTAACTGCATTAATGGCAGCCTTACTTGGAGAATATATAATTGATAAAGATTATAGGAGGGTAAAAATAACTATCGCATTTCACCCAATTGAGCGTAAATTTGAAGTGTCTAATCCTGCTATTCGTAAAGATAAATCTTGGGTAGCTGATATATCAAAAATTTTTTCTCCTGAAGTTAAAGTTTCGAGACTTGTCAAAGAGTATTGTGAGAAAAACGGAGAAAGCGATCAGGATGATATTTACGAGAGTATTGAATCATTGCGAGATGTCGTTAATAATCAAATTGGATTGATTGAACTAAATTCTGACTTAGACATTGAGACTGTTACGGAAATATTTATTCGTATTAATTCGCAAGGTGCCATTCTTAGTCAAGCTGATTTTGCAATGTCAAAAATTGCAGCTAATGAAATTTATGGAGGCAATGAATTACGAAAATGCATTGATTATTTTTGCCATCTGGCGATTGCTCCCGAATTTTATCCACAGCTTGCAGATATAGACCAAGAATTTACCAAGACAGAATATTTTCAAAAAATGACATGGCTAAAAAACGAAAATGATGATTTATATGATCCGTCTTATACGGATATGTTAAGAGTTGCTTTTACCTCAAAGTTTAAGAGGGGCCGATTGGCAGATTTAGTAGCTTTGTTATCAGGAAGGAATTTTGTAACCCGGGATTATGAAGAGTCAATTGCAGAAGAATCTTTTAACAAACTTAAAGAAGGTATCTTTGCTTTTATGAATGAAACGAATTTTAAGAAATTTGTTATGATTATTCGTTCAGCTGGATTTGTAGATTCCTCCATGATTCGTTCGCAGAACACTTTAAATTTTGCTTATATTATTTATCTTGTAATAAAATATCAAGAAGTTAATCCCGGTAAAATAGAATCATATATACGTAGATGGTTTGTAATGTCAATACTAACCAGACGCTATTCAAGTTCACCAGAGTCATCCTTTGATTTTGATATAAAACGAATTAATGAAATAGGTATTGATAAATATATAGAAGATGTAGAGGCTGCTGAATTATCAGATGCATTTTGGAATGCAGGCTTGCCTCAACAAATGAATACATCAGTTGCTAGCAGTCCGTATTTTAATATAAAGGGGTCAGGGTCAAATCTTTATTGTTGACAATTAAATAAATCTAATTTGTCAACAATAAAGATTTGACCCACCCTGGTAATTATATTTTAAAAAAATACAATATGTCAAATGTTAAGAGCAGACCCCACTTATTTTAGATCCTTTGCATTTTTATGAGAAAGTGGCAGAATAAATTAGAAAGGATTAGAATATGAGTAATAAATTTACTTATTTTGATTTTATTTGTTACTTTATACCCGGTGCCATATTAATTTGGTCATTTATTTTATTAGCTAAAAGTATAGGTATATTGGCTTATTTAACTACATTTAATACATTTACAGATACTCTAGGATTCATAATAATAGCTTTCGTATTAGGTCATTTTATCCAATATAAATCCAAACAGATAATAGAACCCAAGATTAAGAGAAAATATTGGAATGGGGCATTTGTTTCAGAACAATTTATGATAAAAAACAATAAGTTCTGTGATGAAATAGATAGGTTAAAATTTCTAAAGATGGCAATGGAAAGCTTTAAATATAGTCAAGAAGAATTAAAGAAATTGGATTCTAACACTGAAGAGGCAAGAAAACTGAGCCATTCTATTTATAGAAAGGCATATTCTTTAATAAATAATGCAGAAATAAACGAAAGAGCCACTACGGCAAATGTATATTACAATTTTTTTCGAGGATTATCGGCAACTTGTTTTTGCAGTGCACTTTTATTTTTAGTCCAATCCGTAATTAAGATTTTAGAAAATTGGGGCGCATGTTCTTGGGAATTTATAAAAGAAGATTTATTGATTCCATTTTTATTAATGATTTTTTTCTTTTATTTAACGAGTTGCTTTATAGATAGAGCGAGACAACGGGGAGAACTGCATGTAGAGCAGACATTTAATTCTATGTATATTTATTATTTAGGAGGTATCAAGTATGGGAAACAAAGCTAAGGAAATTATTATTCCAGAGAAAGGCGTTTTAAGAATAATTTTTCTTTATGTTGGGCAAGGTGATTCAACACTTTTAGTTGTTCCTAGTGAAGAAGAGCATAAGTTTGTTTTGGTTGATTCAAATCAAGATGATTCTTTGGGAGGTATAAATATAGTTAAACTTCTTAAAGATCTATTTAAAGATGAAGATAGAAAGTTAGATGTTTATATTAATACCCATCCGCATAAAGATCACTTAACAGGCATTAAAGATATCTACAATGAAGTTGGGATAGAACAATTATGGCATTCTGGTCATAAGCCTGGAGGCGAACATAAAGAAGTATATAAAGAGTTAGAATATGTTATGAAAGAGTTAGGAGAACAAAATGTTTTTCGTCTTAGAGGTAGTAGAGAAGAGAATAAATTGGACGAAGAGAAAATAAAATTAGGAGATATTGATTACAATGTGCTCGCACCAGCTGATTATGTTTCAGAGGAAATTGAAGATGAGAAGCCCGAAGAGAGATATAAAAGGATTCACGAACAGTGTGGTGTGATTAGGTTTAAATATGGTAAAAGGGAAAAACAGATATTAATTACAGGAGACGCAGATTATAATGCTTGGACAGTACATATTACTGAATATCATAAAGATAGGTTAGAATCTTATGTATTAAGTGCAGCGCACCATGGTTCGAATTCTTTCTTTTGGAAAGGAGATCCGGAAGATGAAGAACCATATTTAGAGCACCTAAATAAAATTAATCCAATGCATATAATAGTAAGTGCTCCCAAAAGTAAAGAGAGTAAACATGGCCACCCTGATAAAGAGGCTATGGATCTTTATATAAAGAAGGTAAGTGAAGATAAAGTACATCATTTAGGTAAAAAAAGGGAGTGTATAATTGTGGATATAACAGAAGATGGTGATATTGATTTATATCCAGATGATGAATTAGTAAAAGAATATTGTTTATCTAATAGTAAAACAGAAAATGATGAAGAGAAGAAGATTTACACCGGAGTTACTACAAAAATAGATAATAAACCTATGGGGATAAGAAAATGAATTGGTTTTCTAAACATCCTATGTGGCTCTATTCTGAATCGTTAGAGCTTTTAAACAATACAATTTACAAAGAAAAATACCAATTTATTGATAGAACGTTAATTTCTGTTGGTGAAATTATAGTACACAAAGAAGAAACAAAATATTTTCCTATTCTAATTGTTTTTCCTGATGCAACTCCATATATTCCTCCGACAATTTATGTATTGAAGAAAATCTTAGATGCAGATGTTGTAGAAAAATATTCTCAAAAATCTCCGAAAGAAATTGCAGAGGCTGTTCAGGAATATATAATGTATTTTAACCGAAGACACCAAAATGGAGACGGTAGTATCTGCTTTGTTACAACAGGGGATTTACACAGTGATAATGCAGAGTTTTATCCCATTAAAGATATAATTAAACGATTAAGGATATGGTTTTCAGGACGAATTCCAAAAGACAGTATAGAGGTAGAATTATATGCACATTTTAGAAATAAAGACGATAAAATAGAATTTCTGTTACCTGATACATTTTTTGATGTGGATATTGTTAAAGGTCTTTTTTATGCAAGCTTACCAAGTATTTTGATACTAAATCTTCTACAAATTAATCTATTTAAAAAAATATATATGGGAATTATTATTTTAGGAGAAAATAATTCTGGAGTTATTTTACCACCAAAAATATACTGGAAGAAAGAACGGACTCTTTTTAGCGATTTACCGGATAATTTATTAAAATTCATTTCTAATAAAAAGAATCCAAAAATACAGCAATATATTGATCAAGGAGAAGTGATTGAAGGATACTGGTGGGATATTTCTCAGGAACCTGAGCCTTTTACAAAATCATCTAAATTAGCTTTTTATATTGGAAATAGTAATTTAAAAAAAGGATTTGATGAGTTAATAAAAGTATTAAAAGTACCAATACAAAAAGCATATGATGTAATTTATATTGGTTTGCGATTTCCCGGAAGAAGACAACAAAAGGACTGGCAAATTTTCAAATTAAAAAAAGGGAATATTGTTACTATTTTGGGTAATACTAACATTAGCAATAAAGAGTTTATTGAACGTTTTAATAAGTATTCTGTTAAAGCAGTTTATCAGGAATATTTCACTGAAAAATATTTTCATATGAGGAATGAAGGAAGAGCAAATCGTTCAGTGTTAAAGGATAAAAGTATCTCTGTAATTGGATGTGGAGCCCTTGGTTCTGAAATTGCTGATTCTTTAGCTAAAGCAGGCATTGGTAAAATTTTTTTAGTTGATAAGGAATTATTGCATGCTCATAATGCAATTAGACATTGTTTGGGAATTACAAGAACTGGCTATCCAAAAGCATTAGGAATGGTAGAACATCTAATATTACACAATCCATTCGTCGATATCTCTTTTGATATCATTGACATTACGACGAAAGAGATTAGTAGGTATTTACCAGAAGGTTATATTGGTATTTCAAGCATAGCTGATGACAATGTTGAATCCTATTTAAATGAAAGAGCGGTAGAAAAGGGAAATGTTATTTTTTATTGTAGAGCATTACGTGGTGGAAAAGCTGCCCGTATTTTCAGGATAGATCCTCAAAAAGATGCTTGTAAGAATTGTTTATCTCTATATAGTAGAGAAAAAAATGATATTTTTCTAGATATTGAAGAAGATAAAAATTTACCTGAACTTACAAACGAGTGTAATAATCCAGTTAGGCCTGCGAGTGCAGCAGATTCAAAGTTAATATCTTCGATTACTTCGAGAATTGTAATCGATTATTTAGAAGGCAAAAATTTAGATAAAAATCATTGGATTTGGAGTAGTGAATCATTAAGCAAATTAAAGCTTGATAGTAATAGTTGGGGGATAATAAAAAGTCAATTTATTCCACCACACCCGGATTGTCCAATCTGTAAAAAATTAGAAAGTAAGAATGTTTTGATTCTAAAAGAAGTGTATAAATTTATGAAAAATAAGGTAAAAAGTTCGTATAATTTAGAGACTGGTGGTATATTAATTGGTTATATTAATACAAAAGGGGAATATGTAATATTAAGGGCTACAAGTGCTGGTCCAAAAGCTATAATAAAATCTGATTATTTTTTAAAAGACAAAGAATATTGCCAAAAAGAGTTAGAAAGGGCTATCAAAGAATTAGGCAAAAGAGGACTCTATTTAGGTGAATGGCATTATCATCCACAAGGTACGAATTCGCCTAGCGGTCTAGATATCAAGAGTTTAACGCAAATTGCAGAACAAGCAAATTATCGAATAGATTTACCTATTTTAATAATTTTGTCCCCATCAGAAGGTTTTGCCCTTACAATCCATAATAAAAATAGTCCATGCATTAGATTACCACTTCATATTATTGATAGTGAATCAGATTTAACGTGACATAGGGGACGGTTCTACGTGCGGCCAGGCTTAGGTCGTGATATTTAGCAGGTGGAAATCCTGTCTGGTAAGATTATAGCCGAATCGTAAGTTGCGAGTCTTGGAGTCTTTTGGAGTAATCCATAAGATTTAAGCGTAGACAGTCAGGTAATAGGCCTGTAAAAATGAAGTCTCTACTTAAGATTTCTGTGATTGAGCCCCGAAATGTCCGCTAATGGGAAGGTCGACGATCTGTACAAGTCGTAAGACCACATCTTGCCCTCCGCCAAGGCAAGAAGAGCAAGGCTTCCCTGGGGTCAAAGAGCCAGGCATGTTACACCATGATATCACGGCAACCTGGGAGACCCAGCTGATTCTTCCTAATAGGTGAGTATGATAAACAACCGATACAAAGGGAGGATATCAAATAACCAGCAGGGAGTCGGATAGCCCTATAGTGTGTGCGCAGCAGCGTGCTTATCAGGTAGGTTAAAGTCCTACCGAACCCCGCAACTTGAGGGGTTCGTATCCAAGACCTGGGGGTAATGCCTCAGGGGTCGGTTAATATTACCGAAGGGCAGGGCGTTCACCGTGAGGTGAAGTCTGAAGGGCTTGCGGAGAAATACCAGGCTGTAACAGAAAATTGTGAACCGGTCGGCCAAAGATGAGGAAAGGTCGATCCTGTACTATGGAGGCGAAGGCGTTACTAGTCCACTCATCGCACCAAGGTGTGTGCGGGCGGCATGGTATGGAAGATAGGTACGTGACCTGCGGAGGTCTCGTAATGTCTGGAAGGTTACACCCTTAAGGACGGGTGTGGAATAAATAGGGACACCTATTTGTCATCTTATAGAAAGATTTGAAGGGAAGCTTAAGAGGTTTTTTAAGCTAAGGCCGAAAGGAAGGCCTAAGAAGAAATTTAATAAATAGGTGTCTGTCCCTATTATCCTCTATTATCCTGCCAATTTTTCTTCCGATTAAATAAAGGGCTATGAGGTAAGATAAGGTGAAGTTTCATTTGTCTTATTTAGATAAATGAGGAAGGTNTACCAGGTCAATAATTCATTAACTTTTCACCAATTTTTCGTAAAAGTTCTTATACATCCAGCGGTTCCTAATTTTTAAATATTTTATACTGGAGGTGCGATTATGTCTAGGAATGATGATGCTATTATTAAACGACTAAACGAACTATATAAAGTTGAAGAGCAAAGCATTAAAAAACTTCCCCTTAATATTAACGATAAATATGCTCTATTTAGTGATTTACATTTGGGGGATGGTGGAAAAGTGGATAATTTCGTTCATAATGAAGAAACGATGGGATTTGCATTAAAATATTATAAAAATAATGGATATTCAATAATCTTGTTGGGAGATGTTGAGGAATTGTGGCAATTTAATTTTACTAAAATACGCAATACATATGATAAAAGTGTATATGAATATTTAAGAAAATTTCCTGACAACAAAATTCATCGTATATTTGGAAATCACGATATGGAATGGGCTAAACTACCCGCTCCAGTTGTAAATAACGAGAATATACCATATGGAACTCCTGAAGCCATCATGTTAGACAATTACATATTTCTGGTTCATGGTCACCAAGGA
>ASPA01000019.1 GCA_000405605.1 Atribacteria bacterium SCGC AAA255-G05 | reverse complement strand
GCACGGAGGTCCTTTAGATATTGATAAAGTAAAAATTGAATGGCAAACTGATCATAATGGTTATCCTTCAAGATACAGGGAGATTTACATAAGAAGGTCTGGAACTAATTCCTGGACACAAATATATGATAGAGATCACGCAAATAATGGAGATATTGAAACACTTAATCGGAATGATCCCTATACTTTGCAGGCAGACCGAACTTATCAAATTATAGTTTATTTTAGTTATACCTTAAGAGATAAACATGTAATATTTACCTTAAATCCGGATGACCCGGGTGCAGAAGATAATTATCAAGTAGAATTTACTACCCCAAGTTCATAGTTGAGTTTTATAATTTACTAACCTATCTCAAAGGCGTTAATATATGATTTATATAGATAAAAAAGATAAAAAATTAAAAAATAATAAAGGTTTTAGCCTGATTGAATTAATGGTGGTCGTGGGAATACTTTCCTTTATGGTGATTGGAGGGGTTACCTTTTTTACCGGCGGTGCCCGTTCCTGGATAGCAGGACAAAACCAATTAAAAGCTCAACGGGAAGCAAGAATGGTTATGGACATAATGGTAAAGGAAATTCGAGAGGGCAAAAGTGTCGTTGCCGGTAGTTATGAGAATGGTGTTATTATTTCCTTTCCGTCTGCCCTGGGGGGAGGAATTGCAAGTTTTGAATTAATTGGAAATAGTGTAAAAAGGAATGGTGTAAATACCTTAATTGATAATATACCCGGAGGCGGACTATTTTTTACCTATTTTGATGATGAAGAACATGTAGTAGTAGACCCCACCCAGGCATCCAAATTGAGAATTGAGCTGCAGGTTGATGTGGACGGTGATATGAGTTCGGGTGGAAATCCGGATATTATTATTGAAACTGAGGTAAACTTAAGAAATTATGGGATAGCGGGATAGATCCTTAAAAAATCGAGGTGATTTTTGATGGGAAATAAAATCAAATTTAATTTAATGACCAGGCAATTGAAAAATAAAAAAGGCTTTGCTTTAATAGGGACTTTAATTTTGGTCTTTGTGGTTTCTACTTTTGCTATTGCCCTGCTTACCATGACCAACAATGAAATAAAAAGTTCCGCACTTCAGAAAGCAGCCAAGGAAACTTTCTATATAGCTGAATCAGGGATTGACCATGCAATAAGCTATTTGGAAACTTTAGGTACACCGGATTTCCCCAATCCGAACTATTTAAACGAAGTTCCTCCCCATTATATTGATTTTGGCAATGGTAAATATAAAGCTTCCATTCAATCTGCTGGTACATTTAGTTATATCATCAGATCTGAAGGGCAAAGGCCCTGGACTAACACCAGCGGTAAAATCAGTAAAAATATCGAATCCAAGGTTATTTTAGAAAATTTTGCCATGTATGCCTATTTTTCCGACATGGAATATTTGCCTGCTGAATTTGGTGGGGGTGGTAATAATAAAATATGGTTTTATGGCGATGACCATATCAGGGGACCGGTACATAGTAATGACAGACTACATATGGCGGGAGAACCTACATTTGATGGCACTGTTTCTTCAGCTTGGGTGAACTCTACTAATCCTAACGATGTTTCCTGGGAAGCCTATGATGCACAGACTGACCCGAATTTTAATGGAAGCCCGGGATTTAAGGGGGGTGTTGATGAAATT
Source organism: Atribacteria bacterium SCGC AAA255-G05 (assembly GCA_000405605.1). Classification (GTDB taxonomy): domain Bacteria; phylum Atribacterota; class Phoenicimicrobiia; order Phoenicimicrobiales; family Phoenicimicrobiaceae; genus Sediminicultor. Next base: position 26,577 of record ASPA01000019.1, on the reverse strand, counting down.
CCTCTACCTGAATATCGTAATATAAGTGACCCAACCGATGAAAACAGTTTACAAAGAATCGCTGCCGGTTCTTTCGATCTTAGTCAGCCAAATGGAGCTTATGTGCCCGATGACGGGTCCAATGTAACAGACGGTATATGGGTAAAGGGAAATGTAAGCACTCTTACTCTGGGTGTAGATGCTCAAGATAACTCACAAATCACTATCGCTCAATCCGGTAAAACTACCACTATTTATACAATAGAGACACCGATTACTATTCCACCCTATACTTATCCTTCAGGTACTACCCTTATTGACGAATATAACACAGTAACTCATAATCATATTTATACCAACCGAAGCGGGTATCCTAATGGTGTTTTATATGTCGATGGAAATATTAACAATTTAAAATCCACTACTACCGACGGTGGATTAAAAGGTAAATTAACCATTGCCAGTGATAGTACCATTACCATTGGTGATAACCTGCTATACAATACTCGTGTGAACGACCCTAATTGTTTTAATGTTTCTACAGGTACTTTCCCTGATATTCCCGACACCTTGGGATTGGTTTCGGAAGAAAAAATAATGATTGCCAATGGTGCACCACATGATATAGAGATTAACGCTATCATCATGGCTTTAGGAGATTCTTTTTATTATGAAGGATGGCAATACAATATGCAGGGTGATTTGACGTTTCACGGTTCTTTGATTCAAGACCAACGTGGTCCGGTCGGTACCTTTAATAGCTGGGGGAAAGTATCCGGTTATACAAAACAATATTATTTTGATGATAGAATGAGCATAGATAATCCGGATATAGGACAGGCTTTGCCACCCTATTTCCCCACAACCGGAAAATATATTAAATTATATTGGAAAGAAGTAGACTAATCGTCTATAATTTATAATTAAATTAGGGAATATATATATATGAACAGATTAAATAAATTGGTAATTATATTAATCATGGTGTTTTTAGTAATTTTAGGGATTAGATTTGTACAGTATAAAAATATGAAATATCAGGAGATAAATAGAGACACAGTCGTTGAAGAGGAGATAGAAAATAAAGTAGAACCTATACCAAGTAAAAAAGAACCGGTTATATCTCCAAAACAGGAAGAATATGAAGGAGATAAGGAATATGGAGATTCAATATTGATTTTTTAGTTCATTAATTTTTATATTATTTATATTGACTGTAATTAATAATTTTTTATTTTTAAATATTTTTAAAAAAAAGAAGGATTTTTAAAAGGTACTGTCGTATAATGTAAATGTGATAATATTTTATGAGATTGCCACGCTCGTCAAAGACGAGCAATGACAGTAGGGGAGTATCTCACCCCCACCTTAGTCCTCCCCCCCCCCCTCAAGGGGGAGGAAATATAAGGATTCGCAATGACGGAGAAGATAGATTCCCGCTTTCGCGGGAATGACATAAGGAAATAGAAGGATTAAGATTGCTACTGTCCAATGACAGAAAGAAATCTTGATAATTTACTTGATACTATAATACTATATACTATATACTGATTATTATTGAAGGAGTAGATATGTTTGCAATTGATTTTGGCTCACGCTCAATTAAAGTAGCAAAAGTTCATAAAATTAGTGATGGTTATGAACTTGATAATTATGGAGTTATCCTTAGTCCCGAAGGTGCTATCGCCAATGGCGAGGTTTTCAATCCCATTGCTGTTGCCGATGCTTTAGCTGAATTGATAAAAGAATGCGGTATAAGAGACAATAAGGCAATTATAGCCATAACCGGACAGAAAGTAATAGTTAGAGAGATTATCTTCCCTTTGATGGAAGATAAAGAATTGTTGTCAGGAGTAATGTGGGAAGCCCCTAAATATGTCCCCTATGATTTAGACGAATCTATTATCGATGTTGAGAAAGTAGAAGAATTTGTGGAAAAAGATGGGAATAAGATGATGAAAGTTCTTTTGGTAGCAGCCCCCAAGAGCACCATTCAACCCTATATGGATGTATTAAAAAAAAGCAAGGATAATACCCAAAATAGTAGATGTAGTTTCTTCTGCAAATATCAGAGCCTTTGAAAATCAATTTTATGATGAAAAAGAAGAAGAAAAGGAAGATTCAATTATTGATATAATTTTATCTATCGGGGCAAGCAATACCATCCTTACTCTGGTGGAGAAAAGTCATTTAAAATTTACCCGAGATATTTTAGTGGGAGGGAATGATATTACTAAAGCATTAGCCAAATCTTTGAATATCTCTTTTAGTGAAGCAGAAAAGCTTAAAAGGGAAACCAAGATAGTATTAGGCTCGGAAGCAGAGGAAGAAAATAAGAATGAAAGCGAGAAGATAATAGTAAAAATATTAAATCAAGTAACCAAAGAAGTGCGAAAGTCACTGAGTTATTATAAAACACAAAGTCAAAAAGTTAACTATAATAAGATGATATTATCCGGTGGTTGTGCTAATATAGATAATATTAAGGATTTACTGAGCGAGCAATTTGAAATTCCGGTAATAATTGGGAATCCCTTTGAAGGGATAAAGATAGACGAAAGAACACTTGATGTTGAAAGAATAAAAAAACTAAAAGATATCTTAGCTACAGTATTTGGATTAGCAATGAGAGAAAGGTAAGTAGAAAAATGGCAAATATTAATCTTCTGCCAGTTGAATATAAAGAAAAAGAAAAATTTAGCATAAGAAGGATATTAATTATTTTATTTTTTATTATCTTAATATTTGGTTCTGCATATCTTTATTTTTCTTTAGAATTGCAGATAGATTATAAGGAACAAGAATTAAAGACAATGAAGAGTGAATTAGCCTCAATCGAAAAAGTTATTCAAGAAGTAATAAATCTGGAAAATGATAAGAAAATGATAGAAGAACGAATAAATATTATTCAGGGATTAATTGACAATCAATCTCATTTGTCCAGAATTTTGGGTGAGTATAGTGCTTCACTTCTGGATGAAGTTTGGGTGGATAACCTTTCTATGAGCGCTAATCAAACTTTTAATTTTACCGCCACTACTTATAATAATTATCTTATTGCTAAATATATGGTAACCTTGAAGGATGATCCTACTTTTGATAATATTGAACTTAGTTCTGTTACAAAGAGTAAAATTAAAGAAGAAGATACTGATGTAGAGATTGTAAGATTTGGACTATCGGGAATATTTATACCAAAGAGACCAGGAAAGTAATGAGATTGCGTTGCTCTGATAAATAAGGACTCCATTAGACTATTAATTAAGAATATATTAAAATAAATTAAAGTTTATTAAATTACACCAAGTACCGAATAAAGAAGGCTGAAAAAGTCTAAGAGGACTCAAAAGTAAAACTTATATTGCGAATAAGACCCAGCCTTCTTGATGATTAAAGCTAGATAGTGTTTCCGTCGCTAAATAAGCGATTATTAATGGAGTAAGCTCATATCATCGTTTATTCGGCCCAAGAAAGGAATGTTTATTATGAAAAAGAACCTATTTTTTATCGGTCTTGATATCTCTAAAGCTGATTTCGCTGCCAGTATCTATCAGACCCCGGGCCAATCTATCGTTACCAAAGAAGCAATTCCTAACGACCCGAAGGGCTTTGAGATACTCCTCTTGTGGCTAAAAGACCATCACATTGACAAGAAAAATTGCCGTATCTGTATGGAAGCCACCGGTGTCTATTCTCAAGCTATAGCCTACTATCTTTTATTTCAAGGTTTCCCGGTAAGCGTCGAACCACCTCTTAAGGTCAAACGTGCCTTTGACCCGATTGGGCACAAGACCGACCCTGTAGACAGCAAACAGATCGCCGAATATGCCTACCGCTTCCAGGATGAGCTTACCTCTTGGCAGCCCAGAGATGAGATCCTGGAAAAGATCAGGCAATTACTGAGTGTTAGAGAACAGTTTACCAAACAGAAAGTTGCCTTAAAGAATGCCATCCAGGCCTATAGCAAACAAAGAGTTCAGGTGATACTCATCAAAAAAGCACAAAAGGAGACCTTGGCCCAGATTGAAAAACAGATTGCCCGGATCGATAAGGAACTGGCTAATTTGATCAAACAAGATCCCGAAATCTTACAAAAGGCCAACCACCTGAAAAGTATCCCCGGTTATGGGATGCTCCTGGCAGCCCATCTTCTGGTTATTACCGAGAACTTTACCAAGATTCAGCAGTCTAAGAGATTGGCTTCTTTTGTCGGTATCGTACCTTATCAACATCAAAGTGGAACTTCTGTATTTAAGAGGGCTAAAATCCGCCACTTTGGACCTGGACCAAGCCGTAAACTCTTACGGCTGGCCGCTCAATCAGTAGCCACCCATGATGTGACCTTTAGAGGTTATTATTTGCGTAAACTCGCCCAGGGTAAGGCCAAGGCTTTAGTATTAAATAATATTGCCAACAAACTGCTTAAGGTGGCCTGTGCTATGGTCCGGAATAATACCCGGTATATCAAAGAACATCGATCAATACATCCGATGTATTTAAAAAGTGCTTGACAAAGTCATAGTGTTTCGCAATGACAAGAAGAAAGAGGAATTTTTAGATGAAATTATCTAAAGGCACGATGGCGTTTATAATATTTGTAATTTTGGTTGTTTTTGCTTACCTTAATTATACTTATGTTTATCAGCCAAGGATGCAAAAAATTGAGCAATTGGATAAGGATATTGCGATTACTTCTGAGAAGATTGCTGAAGGAAAAAGAATTGCAGTAAGACTCCCTGCTTTGAAAGTAGAATATAAAGCTTTATTGGAAAAATTAGATTTTTTGGAAGTAATGTTACCCAAAGAAAAGGAAATACCCGATTTATTGGTAATGATTCAGGACACTCTAACTGAATTTAATGTCGATTTTACGAACTTTACTCCACAAAATATTTCCTGGGAACAAGATAGAATTTACGGGAGACTACCGATAACTATGAGTTTAACAGCTAACTATTTTGATTTAATAGCATATTTAGACCGGATAGAAAATCTACCTCGAATAATTGATGTTAAAGAATTGAAATTAAATAAAACAGGGACAGAAACTGAAAAATTAAATATTTCTATTAATATGTTTACTTATGTTTTAGGGAAAGAGGGTTCTGAATAGAGTGAAAAAAATATCTATTGGAAATATATTTAAAAAATCAGAATCAGCTAAAGGGAAAAATAAAAATAAAATATTAATTTCTCTATTAATTCTATTGTTAATAGCCGGGATAGTTTATTTAGGATATCCGCTTGTATTTCCTGATACTTCAGTAAAGTCTTCGACTACACCTGCAGAAGGAGTAATAACACCAAGTTCAACTAAGGTAGCTACAGAAATAGAAACCATACCCGAGGTTAAGGAGAAGACCGAATTTGAAATCGAGATGGGAAATAGACAGCAGGGCTATGAAGATAAAATATTTGTTTATGAACCCTATGTGCCGCCAAGCAATCGAAATCCTTTTCAAAAGATGAGTACTTCTTACTTTTTAGGGGAAACATCGGAAAAGCAAGAAGAAGGTATTTTGAATTTCCCCAAACCAGAATTACCCCCGGGGACAAAATTAACCGGAATAATTGGGTCAAAAGATAAGAAAGTAGCAATGATCGTGATGAATGGTGAGACTTTCATTGCTAATTTGTATGATATTTTATTAGATAGATATATTATAAAAGAAATAAATAATGATGAAGTAATTATTGATTATAATGGATACTTTTTTTCAGTAAAAATCGGAGGTGAAGATTCATAAGATGGATTATAAAAATAGAAAAATAACTTTATTACTTTTTATTACGGTCTTATTATTAATAACTTCATTTGTGGTAAATGCCAGTGCTCAAAATATTTGGTTTACTAATATCTGGTATAAAAAATTACCCAATTATACCCATCTTACCATTAAGGCAAGTGGGGAAATTTTAGATTATGAAGTTTCTTATTTAGAGGCACCTGAGAGAATAATAGTTGATATTAAGAATGCCAGCTACAGTATTGATGAATTAAGTAAAAATATATTATTTTTAAATATGGGTTCTGTGAAACAGGTGAGATGCGGACAATTTGAAAGTGAACCAGTTCCTATTACCCGATTTGTAGTTGATTTATTTCAGGTGGCTGATTATGAAGTAACACTATCATCTGATAGCAGGTTGCTTTATATCGATGTCTATGATTATATTGAATTTACAGCTCCCGAAGAACAGGTTTTTACGGTTATTCCGGTTACGAGTGAAGCTGTAAAAATTGAAAAAGAGGAAGAGCCAAAGATTTCTATTTTAGATATTTATACAGAGCCCATTAATTTAAATGTCTTTGAAGAAGATGTAGTTAATGTCGTTAGAGGATTATCTGAACTAACCGGGATAGATATAATGCTTGATGATTCGGTAACCGGACAATTAACTCTAAACCTTAAGGATAAGACTTTTAGAGAAGCAATTGAATTAATTTTGATGAATAAGGGATTAAGTTATGCCGAGGTAAGTGATACCCTGATTATTGCTGCCAAAGATATAATAGAAGGATATAAGAGGCCTATTACCAGAATATATGAGTTGAAGAATGCGAGTGCAGAGGCGGCAAAGGGAATAGTAGATAGTTATGTCAAAGGAGGAGCAATTAATATTGTTGCCGATGCGAGAATGAATACCCTTATTGTTACCGGAACAAACGAGGAGATTGAAAGGGTAGAGGGAATTATAAGCACCATAGATGAGGAGTTGCTGACCAGAGCCTTTAAGATAGATAATGCTATTTTTGAAGATGAGATCGAAGCAATAAGAAATATGTTAAGTATCATCATTCCGGAAGAAGAGAGAATAAATGTAGATAGCCGGCAGAGTGAAATTATTGTAAAAGGAACAAGAGAAGAATTAGATAATGTAGCCACAATAGTTAAGGGCTTGGATAAACGTGCACCTCAGATAATGATAGAAGCGAAAGTAATTGAAATTACCTTAGACGGTGAAAAAGAATTGGGAATTAAATGGTCGAGTGGAAGTGCTACTGATGCAGAGGGTAATCAAATAGAAGGTCAAATCACCATTGGAGAGTTAAGCTTGGGTGGTTCTTTCGAAAGAAGTGGCTTAATTGAAGCAACTTTAAAAGCTTTGCAAACTTCAGGCAAAACGAATATCTTATCTAATCCTAAGGTGCTCACTTTAGACGGAAAAGAAGCTATGATATTATCCGGTTCTAAAATTCCTATTAAGGAGATTACTGCCGATGGTACAGAGACAATAAAGTATATGGATGTGGGGTTGAGTATGACCATTATTCCTCGATTGAGTAGTGATGGGCTTGTTACTATGGATGTAAATCCCAAAATAGAATCTCTGGGTGCGGAACTTATTCAGGGCTATCCTATAATTAATTCTCGAGAAGAGCAGGTAATCATTCGGGCTAATTTGGGCGAAACAGTCGTGATAGGAGGTTTAATTACTTCAGAGGATATAAAAAATATTACTAAAATACCTTTCTTATCAAGTATTCCTATATTCGGAGAATTATTTAAATTCACCCATACAAAGAATAAAACAACTGAAATAATTATTCTGATTACTGCTCACTTGCTAGATTATTAATTTGATATTTTAAAAAATAAAATTGAGATTGCCACGCTTTTTTGGGGAGGGTTCGCGATGACAGAACGATTTGGAAGTTTTTCTGTTATTGCGAAAAGTGAAACGACGATGCAATTTCCATGAGAATTAAGTGTAGGGGTTCGATTCATCGAACCCGCTGCTTCTGTCATTCCCGTAAAAGCGGGAATCCAGATGTTATCAATTACTTAATCGGTAGATTAAAGAAAAAAGGGAGGGCAAGACTGTGCAAAATAAAAATAAAAAGAATTTATATAAAATATTATTTATAGCAATACTGTTAGGTTCCATAATATCGTTAGCGGGGTGTAATTGGCTTTCCTTAGGACTTCTTAATATCTTTGACCCCCAGGCACAGATAAGGTTAAGCTATACCGATATTGACTTAACTGAAGGTACTATTGATCTCGAAATATATTCTATAAACGAGGTAGAATTTATCGGTACAGGCTTTGAATATGATTATTACAATGGTACCACTAAAATTTCCAGCTTATCAAAAATGGTTGGTGCAACATTTTATGTAGCTCCCTCTACTACACCGGGAACCCCTGGAGATATTACAACTATCACCGGTTTACCTCTTTATTTTCAAGAAGCTCAGGATTATATGACTTCAACCCCATTGGTTACCGAGCTTACTTGCACTATTACCTTAATAGGTACTGATGGAGCCGGACATAGTATTTCAAAATCTGTTACCGTAGACCTCCCGGCACTTCAACCAGGTATAGATTTTGAACCACCAACTGCAGTTATTACTGTCACACCGGGCACAACTGGAACTGCTCCTTTTAAAGTAGTTTTCGATGGCTCTAAATCTACTGATAACCGAGGAATTGCCAGTTACACCTGGGATTTCGGTGACGGAACTTCAGCAACCGGAGTAATACCGGCAACTCATACTTATAGTGTTTGCGGAATATACGTTGTAAAACTAACTGTAAAAGATTTTTATGCAAATCAAGGTTATGCTACACAAATAATTACTGTGGGAGAAGCAGGAGCTACAGAGGTAATTATCCAGGTCACCCCAGATCCTCCGACTGGAAATGCTCCGTTTACTGTATTCTTTGATGCTTCCGGAACTGACTGTGGATGTGGTGCTACTTATAGTTGGAATTTTGGAGACGGAGGCACTGACACCGGTGTTACCACTTCTCATACTTATAACAGTAATGGGGTTTATACAGTTATTCTAACCGTAACAGACTCAACTGGTATTAGCTATGGTAGTGTAACAATTACTGTGGGAGTATCTGGTGCAGTAAATGCAGTTATTGAGATTACTCCTTCAAGTGCAACTGGAACTGCTCCCTTTACAGTGGGCCTTAATGCTTCTGAATCTACTACTTCCGCTAGTGGTGCTACCATAGTTAAATATACTTGGGACTTTAATGACGAGACTTATGATCCTGGAAGTAGTCCTGAAGTACATAGCGAGACACCGGTACCTATACCCGTTACAACTCATACTTATACTCATGAAGGAACCTATCTTGTACAACTAACAGTAGAAGATTCTGCTGGAAATGTTGATTATGAATTTAAGTCGATTATTGTAACTGAACCATAATAGTTAACTTGATAAGTATAAATTAAAAATAGGCGAGTTATTATAAAAAATAACTCGCCTATTTTTAATGCTATTTACCAGGTGAAGTAATAAAAGGAGACAGGCTACTTATTGGAAGAAATAAATAATTATTAAACTTACATGGAGGTGCATATGAATAATTTATATACTGCTGTTACAAAAAAAGATGGAAATTGGTGGATTGGTTAGGCATTTCCACAATCCCACTTGACATATTTCCCACCATAGACTATATTAGATAAGGAGGCGGATGAAATGAAAATCAATAAAGAGGAAACTATTAGTAATATAAATGGGAAATTTATACCAGCAGGCATAAGAACCTTTGATTCTAAAAATAGGATAACTATTGGTGAAAAAATTATAAAATTAATTAGTTTGCAGGCTAAAGCTGATGGGTTTCAAATTTTCTATAGTGAAGAAGGTGATATTTTACTAAGGCCTATGGTATCTATTCCCAGCAAAGAAACCTGGATTTATCAAAATCCTAAATTATTAGATTCAATTCGCCAGGGATTGGCTGAAGCAAAACAAGAAAAGACCGAAAAAATAGATAATTTGGAAGAATTTCTGGAAGATTTATGAAATTTATATTGAATTTCACTCTTACTGCTAAAAAGACGTTGAAAAATCTAAAAGAAAATACTGGAAAGAAAAAGCAGTATAAAGCAATAGTAAAAACTTTAAAATATTTAACCCAAAATCCCAGGCACCCCAGCTTGCACACCCATATATATCATTCTCTTCAAGGACCAAGTGGTGAAAAGATTTTTGAGGCTTATGTTGAGCAAAGTACTTCGGCAGCATATAGAATTTTCTTCTATTATGGTCCATGCAAAGTATAGGGATCATTCCGATTAAGTGTTTCAATATCTCCATTATTTGCGTGATCTCTATCATATATTTGTGTCCAGGAATTAGTTCCAGACCTTCTTATGTAAATCTCCCTGTATCTTGAAGGATAACCATTATGATCAGTTTGCCATTCAATTTTTACTTTATCAATATCTAAAGGACCTCCGTGCAAATCAATAGAAAAATAAACTATACTATCTGAATAATTATCATTATAAAGGCTTGGCGGATCATGAAGTGTAATATAAATTGATTCCGTGCATTCAACGGATACCGTATCTTCTACCACATCATATTCAGCGGTGACAACCGCCTCCGTTCCTGCGGTATTTAAAACCAGGTGAACTACCGCTTCCCCGCTTCCATTGGTCACTGCTGTTGCGGCCGTATCGCTTGTTTCGGTAAAAGTACCATGATCAGTAGTAAAAGTAATGATTTGCCCGGATTGCGGAGTTCCTGAATAATTAGTAAGCAGGGCGGTTATCTCTGAACTTTCACCGGGACTTATAGATTCCGGATCTGCCGATACTTCCAATACAAAATTAATACAGGTTACACTAACGCTATCACTGGCAAAGCCAAAATTAGCACTTACATTGGCGATATCACCAACAGTATTTAAAGTTAATGTGGTTACAGCTATACCATTGCTATTTGTATATACCGAAGTATCGGATAGAATCCCCTTTGTGCTATAGAAATCTACTCGTCTGTTGGAAGCCAGATTTCCCTCATAATTAGTTAATGTGGCAGTGATGGTTGAAGGGCTGCCGGGGATAACCTTATTGGGATTCGCAACGATATTAATAACATATTCGGTACATTGAACAGTAGCAGTATCGGAAATTGTATTTCCTGGAGTAATTTCATATGAAGCAGTAATGGTTGCAATATTCCCTCCTGACAGGGAAGATAAAGTAACGACTGCTTGACCATTGTTATCTGTGGTAGCTGTTGCAGCTGACAATGAACCCATGTCAGTGGTAAATGATATGGTTTCTCCTACTGCCGGACTACCACCGGATTGGGTTAATACAGCAGTTATTGTTGATGTATCATTATCTCCTCCCGGATTTATACTGGTAGGAGTAGCGGTTACAGAGATGCTGTAATTCGTGCAAATAACAGTGGTTGAATCAGAAATATCCACTGCGTCAACTGTTATCGTGCCATCAATCGTGGCAACTTCTCCGCTGGTTCCCATATATAATTCAACAGTGGCAATACCATTAACCGTATTAATTGTTGTTTCTAAGAGCGTAATACTATTACTAAAAGAACCTTTGTCGGTTATAAATTTTACATCCACTTGAGCCAAATCTCCGGATAATATATCTCCACAAGTATCGGTAACTGTGGCAGTAATGGTTGAAGAATTTCCCGGTGTAATGGCAGAAGGTGAGGCAGATAAAACGATTTCACCTGCTTTTGGCACACAGGTAATTTCAAGAGGAGCACCATCTCCATGTGGTTCAGGATCATTTGATGATATGGTTCCGGAAGTCGCTGTTACAGTCGCCGGTCCTAACCCATTAATGGTCAATTGGGTTGTCGCTTTTCCAATAGTATCGGTTGTGGTAAATTCGGGATTAACGCTACCGTTATTTACATCAAAACTTACCGGAGTTCCACTGGGAACCCTATCTCCCGCTAAATTAAATAATTCAGCAGTAATGGTAGATACTTCGCCTACAACACAACAGGTAATTACTGTTGAATCAGCACTCAAATGTATTTGGTCTACATCAGGGGGCGTTACCGCATAATCAACTTGAAGATCATAGACCAGGGTTTCCAATTGCACATTCTTTTCATTTCCTTGCCGGTCATGCCAGCTTACTGTAACGTAAACTTGTTCCAAATTATCTTCTTGCGAATTAGTAGTAACGATAACTGTGTAGGTTGTACCACTAATTACCTGTGTTTCGATGCTATAATAAGGATAGGCTACTTTCACGGAATTTTTTACCTCTTCTAACTTCTCCTGGGCAATATTGGTAGCAACTGTCCGATATTTAGCATCCGCCATTGCTTGAAATCCCACACCAAATGCCTGAAATATCCCAATAGAAGCCATAGCCAATATAGCAACTGCTACCATCAATTCAACTAAGGTAAATCCCTTTTTTGATAATTTTCTATTTAACCTTAACATTTTAATCACCACCAAATCAATTTACCAATTTGCCAATTCACCAATTTCCCAATTAAAAAATATATTACAAGATAAAAGGTTCAAGTTACAAGTATATTCAATCTTCCGGTCTACCAGTCTACCAATCAAGAAAAATAATACATTGAAACTGCTGAATCTTTTTATTAAAATATTAATCCCTATAACTTCTCTTAATGTTTATATTCCCTATTTTTTAGCTTCTTAGACAATGAATTAATTTGTCAATTGCCCAATCTACCAATCTACCAATAAATTAATTCACCGATTAGCCAATTCTCCAATTTTCCAATTAAAGAAGAAATCTTAAAGTATCAAGCTTAAAAAAGTCTTCCGGTCATTGCAAAACATGCAATTCCCTAAGATTAAGCCCACAGTTTATACTCACAAGCTAACGACTAAATACCAACGACTAACGACTAATTTAGCTCACCAATTCTCCGGAGGGTTCGGACTTACCCTTACCCGGGCAGTTACCGGAGTCATAATTACGTAAAGAATCTTTCCCATTTTGTTTTTCAAGGTAACTGTTCCTCCCATACTGGGAACCCCATTCGGATAGAAATATAAATTGTTATCGGTAAAGTTAGTATTGAATAAATTAATATCTTCTAATATTATATCATCTATTAATTCTGTTTGCTTATAAATTCTATATCTATCTAAACTCGGCCAAAACTGTAATTTATAATATACACCTTCGTAAAATGCCCTTGATTGAGTATTTTTTAATTCTGAGCTTAAAATTACCGCCGCTCTATTTAGTTTGCTCCATTGCATCAAATTATATAATCCATTTAATGAAAGACCAAGCAATAGGGAAATTATTCCTACTACAACCATTAATTCGATAATAGTGTAACCCTTGTTACGATTATTGCTACGTTTCATACAGCGTTTGTTTATCTTTCATTTTATATAGTTTTTGGTTCTTGGTTTTTCGTTTTTAGTTTAAAGACTAAAATATAAATACATAAATACTGCTTCTATTTTATTCCCACTTTCGTGGGAATGCCATTGCTTTGTTAATTTTTATATTCTAACAATTTCTTACTACTTCTGGATTCCCGCTTTCTTCTTTTGTTATTCCCGTAAAAACGTTTTATCACTCTACCGATTAGTATTAATCTTTTAGTTAGTTAATCGACTATTTCCCCCACTTTTTTAGTAAAATAACTTTTAGTTTTATTGATAAATCTTTCTTATTCTAATTCCCATCTCATTAACTACTATAAAATTTCCTTCTAACTTGTTCTTTGCTTTTTCTAATACTTCTTTTACTAATCTAACTTTATTTAAAGATTCTTCATTTGCAGCGCGTATCAGTATTATCCCCTGTGTTATTTTGCCTTGACGAAAAATCAATTCACCAAAATTTTTGTCATTAGTTATAAGAATTCTACTTTCACTATTAGCAAGCTCGATAACGTCTTCATCGGTTATCGCTGGAGAGCTTTCTGCAATATAGTATAGATTACATCATATTTTCTATCTCTTAACCAGTCTACAATTGGTTTTTCTACACTCTCATCAACAAGAAATTTCATAATTTACTTTGCCACTCTTAGTAAATGAACTTCTTCTCCATGAACTGATTCTGCAGCATACTCCAAGGCCGCTTGAATATCTTTACTGGTAAGACGTGAATACTCCTGGAGAATTTTATCAATAGAAATATTTTGGGAAAGTTTCCGTAATATTATTTCTATCGGAATTCTCGTTCCTTTAATAATAGGTTTTCCCAACATTATCCTGGGATTTATCTCTATTCTTCTTAATAAATTTTCTTGAAATATAGTATTTGTCTCCTATTACTTTGTTTTACGATGATAAATATAATATTTTTTATTATTTTATCAGTTCTTTAATTAACTTACTAATTTATGTGATAATATTAACTGTCTTCCAGTTAATCCGGTCTTTCTTTTTTACAAATTTTTAGCACCCTAGGTACCAAGAAATAATTTTCTCGCCCCATAAAAGGGTGATGAACGAACCTAAGATAATAAATGGTCCAAAAGGAATAACGTCTTCTCTTTTTTTTAATCTTCGACATAATTAAAATTATTCCTGCTAATGCCCCTACAAAAAATCCTAAAAACAAAGAAATAATAATATATCTCCAGCCCAGGAAGGCGCCGATCATTGCGGCGAGTTTAACATCTCCTCCCCCCATCGCTTCTTTCTTAAAAATCACCGAGCCGACCAAACCAATGATTAATATTATTCCTCCTCCGACAGCTATCCCTAAAATTGAATCTACAAATGAAATATAAGGAACAAAAAAACTTATAATAAATCCTATGACTATCCCCGGCAAGGAAATTACATCAGGTATAATCTGTTGGTTTAAATCTATAAAAGCAATAATTATAAGAGCTGATGATAAAATTATATAAACTAAAGTTTGGATACTTAAACCGTATATCAAATAAACTATTAAATATATTAGTCCGGTCAAAAGTTCTACAATTGGATATTGTATAGATATCTTACTTTTGCAATTACGGCATCTGCCTTTAAGCATTATGTAACTCAATAAAGGTATATTATCTATTGGCTTTATTCTTTTGCGACATTTGGGACAATGAGATGCCGGAAATACTATTGACTCATTTCTGGGTATTCTATAGATACAAACATTACTAAAACTTCCTACGATTAGCCCTAACAGACTTAAGATGACTATTGAAATAATTTCTATCTCATAATACATTTTTATCCCTATGTTCTGTTTTTATCTATTCCTTTTATTTTTTAATGCTAACATTTAAATGGAGAACTTCACCTCGACGATCGATACCATCAATGGTAAGGGTGTCAATTCCATCAAAAAAAACCACCACATCACCAGGTCTGCTCCAACCATTTTTAATTTGAGCTTCTTTGGTAATGGGGTTTTGTATACTTAAAGATTTAATAACATTATCTATATCGTTCCAGATAAGTACCGGATGTTTGTCTATTAATTCCGATCTT
This sequence comes from Atribacteria bacterium SCGC AAA255-G05, assembly GCA_000405605.1. Taxonomy (GTDB): domain Bacteria; phylum Atribacterota; class Phoenicimicrobiia; order Phoenicimicrobiales; family Phoenicimicrobiaceae; genus Sediminicultor. The sequence continues at coordinate 11,395 of ASPA01000019.1, read as the reverse complement.
ATTTCTTTTTCTACCGATTCCACATTTGATTCAATAATTTTTATTTCATTTTGCTCCACATACCAATGATAAACACGAGGAGAATAAAGAATTATCAATCCGATAATAATAATCCAAATTAGTAAAGTGATTAAAACTACGCCACGTTTGCTAAATAAAAACATTAATGCCCCCTTAATCTTTAATTAATAAATATTTTCACTTCTTATTTTTATAAAAATAATTTCAACTAACTTTTTAGTAAAATCAACTCTATATCCTACTCTAAAATTACCCTGTCTTATTCTATAATAATTTTTCCCACTCTTTTTTATTTTTTTTGTACCTGGTGGTAAAGGATCATATTTTAGAATCTTAATATCATATGCAATTCTTTGAAGGTCTTTTTTAGGGATATTTTTAACATCTTTTATCACGCTTTGTTTAAAAATAATCTCAAACATTTATATCTCTGCTCTTTAGATAATCTTTCCATTCTTCTTCATTAATAGTAGGTTCATTTTTTCTGACTCCTATAGTAGCAATATCCTCTTCGTATTCCTTTTCTTCTCTTAATTTTTTTTCGATTGCTTCGGAAACAAAATGATTGATTAAGATTCCATGTGATTTACAATATTCCCTTAATTCTTTAATAACTGACTCAGGAATTCTTACTCCTATTAATTTCTTTTTTGTATCCATAATGTTAACCTCAGTTGTCTAATGATAACATATGTTAGCATTTTTGTCAAAAAAAATCTATTAATTCACCAATTTGCCAATCCACCAATTAACCAATAAAATAATTCACCAATTTACCAATTGACCGATTTGCCGATTCTCCAACAAACTAACGATTAAATACTAACGACTAACGACTATTTCTCCAATTTACTTTTATAGATATTATATATTTCCTCTTCTATCTCATCCTCTATCGGGTCATCTTCCGGCACTAATTGCAAAGCTTGCACAAAATACTCTAAGTAACAAAAAAAGCTCTCTTAAAAATTTAGTATTTTTTTAGAGAGCTTTTTTTCTTTAAGCATTAAATTTATTTTTGAGCAGTCAGTTCATCTCCAACTGGTGCCTTAGCTCCATCATATCCCCGTACAAGATATTTTTCTGGAACCGACGAAACTCGACAAACCACAACCGCCCCAGCAAGTGTTGAAGCGGCAGGTAATGCAGCAGTAGCAACACTTTCTATTACCAGCGCTGCGTTAGTATGTGGATTTCTCATACCATGTCCCGTTAGAGATGCAACAGCGAGTACAGCAGAAGCATATGTAGCATCTGCAAGATTAGCCTGCAATAGTGTTTGTGTTGTACCAGCGTTTGCTTTAACAATGGCATTTTTAGCTTTTTCCTGCTGACCAGTGTAGAGTCTTAATCCTAAAAGGGCTAATACACCGATAATTGCTACAACAACCATCAATTCGATTAAGGTAAAACCTTTTTTACTTTTTCTAAAACTATACATTTTAAATTTTCTCCTTTTATTTTTTTTAATAAGTCGACCAGTCCGCCGGTCTGCCGGTCAAATTAGTCGTTAGTGAATAGTCGTTAGTTTTTAAATGCAAATTACAAGATTAAAGACGTAAGACTATTCGATTGGCTAATTTACCGATTTACCAGTTTGCCAGTCATTCAATTGATAATTAGATACATTTAAAAAATCGGCAGTTTAACGGTCATAGCCACAAGTGCCTTAGACCTAAACTTTGCGCCCTATCCTTTCGGATAGTTTACCTTTCTCAACTTTTTTTACTATTTTTTATTGGTCACCTCCTGGTTGTAATTTTATATTTTCCTTTGTATTTTTCGTGTCATTTTACTGTTAGAGCTGATAGGAATTTAGAGAAAAAAAATAAAAGTCGGTAGTTTGGCGATCATGGCAATCATAGTTAAAATTACTTTAGACCCATAACTTTGCGCTCTATCCTTTCGGATAGTTTGCCTTTTTCAACTTTTTTAAATTTTCTTATTCTATTCTGTATATATTATTCCCAATTTGGAAGGTTTTTAGACAAGAAGTGAAAAAATTAATTAAAATTTTTTCAGTTAACCAGTCTTCCGGTCGGCCGGTTGGCCGGTTAAGAAAAATACAAGATGCATACTAGTGTATAGTAAATATTGACAAGTTGCAGGTTTCGAGTTAAAAAATAAAATACAAATTTCAAGTTATCAAAAAGAAAAAACGTGTTTATAAAAGAAGTATTTCGACTATTTTTATTTACTTTTTTACCTGCAATTCAGTTCCAAGTAACTTTCCATCTTGATCCAATCCTTGAATTTTAAATTCATTTTTATCAGGAGAAGCAATAGCAACTTTTCCGAAATCAATATCGTTACCGTTGGTAAGTGAATCTCCAAAATTTTTTATAACATTTATATCGCCTGCTCCACCGGTATAAGGATTACGGCAACCGCCGGTATTAGCAATATCATCTAAAGCTTGAGTAACTCTATCAGTAGCTGCATCTTGAAGATAATTACTATCCGCTATATTTGCCTGGATTAAAGTTTGGATAGTTCCGGCATTGGCTTTAACGATAGCATTTTTAGCTTTTTCCTGTTGGTTTGAATAAAGCCTTAATCCCATTAAAGATAACAAACCGATAATTGATATTACTACTAATAGTTCTATTAGGGTAAATCCTTTTTTGCTTTTCATTGAATGTCCTTTGGGAATTTTTTTAATTAAATTTAAATACTTATATTTATATTATTCCAAAATGGCAGAGGTTTTAGACAGAATTAAAATATTTTACAAATTTTTTAATTCACCAATTGACCAATCCACCGATTTACCAATAAAATAATTTACCAATTTGCCAATTCGCCGATTAACCAATTGACTGAGATACCAAGCTGTCCGGTCGGCCAGTCTGCATGCCAAAATAGTATTTAGTATTTAGTAAGGAAAATGCAGAAGAATTAGTAAAAGATGGATTCCCATTTCCATGGGAATGACAGAAGAAGGGGAGGGAATAATCATAGAGAAAAAAGATTATGCATACATAAGCTTTCCTTTTGGTTCAGGAATTTCTCTACCTAATTCTTTAGCTGTCTCTATCCATTCAGAAATAATTAGTTGAATATTTCTTAAAGCCTCTTCATAAGTTTCGCCATCACTCATACATCCTGGTAATTCAGGAGCTTCGACTATATAAGATTGGTCTTTTTCGCTCCACCATACAATCACCTCATATTTATACATTTTTATCCTCCTTATGAAGTTCATATTTTACAATTATATTTCTTACTTGTCTAACCTGATAGGTTTTTGCTTTTCCATTTTTTAAAGATTGCAAGTTTATAATTTCTGCAACACCCTTTTTAAAAAATATATGATGACTTCCTTTAATTCGTTCGTAAAAACCCAGATCTAGAATAAGTTTTGTCATATCTGAAAATTTTATATTTTTATCTGAAAGAGCTGATAAAATATTTTTTAAAATATCCTTCATTCTTTTCAACTTTCTATGTTAATTTTGAAGATTATGCGTTTTCGTAGATGTGTATTTGAAAATCTTCGCTATTAAATTTTTGTAATTTAACACTCTCTATTGCCGGAACTACTACAAAAACTCTATCATTATTATCTTTTGGGTCTATAGGATAGGCAAAAAATCCTTTACGTTCCGGATTATAGCTATGGGTGGTACCATAGAAATTTTCACCATCCTTAAATATTATTATTACTTTGCGTTCACTTGGTGTTCCTTTGTGTTGTCCCTCAAAAGTTCTAACTTTTTTGTAATCTTTATCTCCGATAAAATCTTTTACAAAAAATACCGCTTTTAGGGAAGATATCTCTATTTCTAAAATTTCATTACCATCTTCTTCTATGGAATGTAAATGAAATATATCTGCATTGGGCTTAAAATCAGTTGACCAACCTTTTCGGATTTCACCGTCTTTAAATTTTACGACAAGTTTGTTTGACATTACTGTTATGCTCCTTTCTAAATTTTAAATTTCGATTTTCATCAGACGGACGCTCTCTACTGCTGAATGAACTACAAAAATTCTTTCGCTATTATCTTTTGGGTCAACAGGATACATAAAGAATCCTACTTTGTATCTGCCATAATTGTGACTGGTGCCGTATAAATGTTCTCCATCTTCAAAATTAACAATTAACTTACGTTGGCTGGGAGTTATTTTAAGGTCAACGTTAAAAGTTCTAACTTTTTTATAATTTTTATCTCCGGTAAAATCTTTTACAAAGAATACTGCTTTTAGAGAATTAAAATTAATTTCCATCCTCTCTTCTTTGCTATAATCAATAAGAGGGAATAATATAAATGATGCTCTATCAAGTCGAAAATCTTCAATCCAGCCTTTTATAATTTCACCATTCTGGTATTTTACTACAGCCTTTTTTTTGTGCATCTTATTTAGCTCCTTATGGGTTCGATGAATCGAACCCCTATGTTTTAGTAGACAGGCGAGACGCCTGTCCTACGAACCAGAATCTTCCAATTCTTCTTTTAATGATTTTAGGGCTTCGTTTTTTATTCGGGAAACCTGCCTCTGAGAAATAGCCAATTTCTTAGCTATTTTTTCTTGAGTTAAATCTTTCATAAAAACATAGTTTACCACTTTACGCTGTAAATTTTTTAGCTTATTTAAAGCAAGATCCAGGGCAATTAAATCTTCTATAGGCAGCTGAAAGCTTTTATAGTGGTCATTCTTTATTTTTTCTAATACAGGATATTCGTTGTAATCATAAGTACGAGAATCCTGATCAATAGAAACCACGTGAACGACATCCCTTGCCTTTAATACCTCTTTAACTCCTTCTTCGGTAAGGTTAAACTCCTGTGCAATTTTTTTAAGGGAGGGGATTTGTTTGGTCTCTTCTTTATATTCTACAATAAATTCATCTATTTTTCTATTCAGTTCAATTATCCAGTGAGGAATTCTAATGGGTTGATGTTTATCTCTGATATAATGCCTGATTTCTCCGGAAATAAACCAGGTGGCATAGGTTTCAAATTTCACTTCTCGTTGTTTATTATAAAGATTTAAAGCATTAATTAGACCAATAAATCCCAGCTGTTCTAAATCTTCCAATGGTTCACCGGAATTTTTAAATTTATAGGCAATATTTTTTACCAAGGGTTTGAATTTTAAAATCTGTTCGTCAGTAACTTCTTTATGCATATCTAATTCCACAATAATGCTCCCTCCGCTCTTTAATCTCTTTCGATACTTTCTTTTAATTCTTTAAGAGCAGTCACTTTTATTCGGGAAACCTGCCTTTGAGAAATAGCCAATTTCTTAGCTGTTTTTGCTTGAGTTAAATCTTTTTCGAAAATATAATAGATTACTTTTCGCTGTAATTTTTTTAAGCTGCTAAAAGCAGTTTTCAAAGCAATAATATCTTCCATTGGTAGTTTAAATGTTTCATAATTTTTACTCTTTATATTTTCTATTTTTGGATAGCCGTCAGAACTATATTTTCTTTGTTCCTGGTCAAGAGAAACAATTTGAACTGCCTCGCGAGCCTTTAGGATTTCTTTTATCCCTTCTTCAGTGAGGTTAAATTTTTCAGATATTTCAGAAAGGGAAGGAAATTTATTTTTTTCTTTTTTATAGGAAATGATAAATTCGTCTATTTTTTTATTTAATTTTAACATCCAGCAGGGAATTTTTATTACCTGGTGCTTGTCTCTGATATAGTGTCGGATTTCACCGGATATAAGCCAGGTAGCATAGGTAATAAATTTTATTCCCCGGTTTTGATTGTAAAGATTTATGGCATTAATTAAGCCGATGTAACCCACTTGCTCTAAGTCTTCCAATGGTTCGCCAGAATTTATAAATTTATAAGCGATACTCTTTACCAGGGGTTGGTATTCTTTAATTTGAGCATCGGTTATTTTTTGTGTGTTAGTTTCCACAGCCATAATTGTGGTCCTTGCGGGTTCGATGAATCGAACCCCTACATTTTAGTAGACAGGAAAGATGTTTGCTCTATCTGAGATTGCCGCGCTCCCTTCGGTCGCTCGCAATGACATTTTATATTATTTTTTTATTGGATTAGGTTTACCATATTGAATATGGGCAGGTACATTGCGATGATCATAACGCCAACAGTTAAAGCGATAAATGCCATCATAAGTGGTTCAATGATTGCGGTTAACCTTTCTACAGCCCTATCCACTTCTTCATCATAAAATTTTGCCACATTAATCAACATTTCTTCTAACTCTCCACTCTCTTCCCCAACCATAATCATCTGGGTAACCATAGGAGGAAATACTCCGCTTGCCGCCAGAGGACTTGAGATACTCTGTCCTTCTTTTATCTTTGTTTTAGCACTAAGGACAGCCGAAGATATGACTAAATTTCCTATAGCATTAGAAGATACTTGTAGTGCTTCTAAAATAGGGACTCCGCTTTTAATGAGAGTCCCGAGTATTCTGGTAAACCTGGAAACGGCAGTTTTTCTAGTAATTTCACCAAATATAGGCGCATGTAATTTAAATTTATCAAAATTTAGTTTGCCATTCGGTGTTCTTTTATAAGCCAAAAAAGCAGCAACCAAGCCCGCAAAAACTATAAAAAATAGATACCAATATTTATTAAATAAATAAGTTAAGGTTACAAAAAACTGGGTAAGAGCAGGAAGTTCTCCACCGAATTGAGCAAACACTCCTACAAACTGGGGTAAAATAAAGGTTAACATAAAAATAGACATTAATACTGCAGCACCGGCTACAAAAGAAGGATAAGACATTGCAGATTTTACTTTCTGATTAAGGGCAAATTCTTTTTCCATTAAATCTGCAATTTTATTTAATATTTCATCTAATACTCCTCCGATTTCCCCCGCTCTAACCATACTAAGATATAATTCAGAAAATACTTGAGGAAATTTTGCCATGGCATCAGCCAAAGTAGAGCCTGCTTCAACATCAGACTTAACTGCTTTAAGATTATTCGCTAATGCTTTATTTTCCACTTGTTCGGTCAAGATATCCAATGAGTTTACCAAGGTTAAGCCGGCATTAACCATGGTAGCAAATTGTCGATAAAATATGGTTAAATCTCTTAGTTTTATACTTTTAAATAAAGTTAGCTCTTTTGAAAGTGCAAAACCTTTTCTTTTTTCATCAATGGAAGTAATGAAATAATCCAATTCTCTGAGCCGAGAAACAACTGAACTTCTATTTTCTCCTTCCATATTTCCGGTAAAGATTTTACCCGAGCGGTCTCTGACTTTATAGACAAAGGTAGCCATTTGTTAATTCACCTCGATTTAAAGAAATTTACCAATTGACCAATTGACCGATTTACCAATTGACCAATTGACAGATAAATCAATTCACCAATTTGCCGATTCCCCAATTTACCAATTGACAGATAAATCAATTGACCAATTGACAGATAAATCAATTCACCAATTGACCGATTTACCAATTGACCAATTGACAGATAAATCAATTCACCAATTGACCAATTGACCGATTTACCAATTGACAGATAAATCAATTCACCAATTTGCCGATTCCCCAATTTACCAATTGACAGATAAATCAATTCACTAATTTGCCGATTCCCCAATTTACCAATTCACCAATTGACAGATAAATCAATTCACCAATTTGCCGATTCCCCAATTTACCAATTCACCAATTGGCCAATTTAGCAATTAGAATATTTGACGTTCAAAAATCATATTTATAATATTCCTCATTAACCTTGCCATTTTTAGAGTTATTTTTATCATATGATCTTAGATATTTAATAAAACCATTAATTTGTTTCCCTAACTCTTTAGCTAAAGCATAAGTTTCCTGAAAATCATTCTGATTAATATATTTTAAATCTAAAGCAATATATAAGTCATTCTGTATTTCAGATATTGAACCTCTGGCTATGATAAGAAATCTTATAAAATCTTTTTTAGAATAACGGTCAAAGCCTTCTGCAATATTAGAACCAACAGAAACTGCAGCACGAGTAATTTGTGAAGCTAATCCGTAATTTTCTTTATTAGGAAATTTTTTAGTTAAATTATATATTTTGTTTGCAAATTTTCTTGCATCTTTCCAAACTGGTAATTCATCAAATGATTTTATAGTAGGCAAATAATATTCCCCTTAATTTATTATTTATCTCCAATTGGAGAATTGGAAAATTGGTTAATTAAATTATTTTTATGTTTTAATAATCTCTTTTAGGGCATCGATAACTTTCGGATCGTACTTGGTTCCCGCGAGAGAAAATAATTTATTGAACGCTTTTCCGTTTTCAGAAGGACTCTCTATAGATGTATTATAAATTATTTTAGTATAATCTTCAACTACTGATATTATTCGTGAGGCAAGGGGAATTTCTTCACCGCTCAATCCTTCAGGAAAGCCTGTTCCATCATAGTTTTCATGATGATGTTTTACGATAGGAATCATATCTTTAAATAAATTAATTTGTTTAAGCATGTTTGCACCTATTATAGGATGTAAACTTATAGGATGTAAACTAATTTCACTTTGAACCAAACGAAAACTATCTTTTTCTTTAAAGTTAATATCAATCTTTCTACTCACTTTTAATTTACCAATGTCATGCAGTAGAGAAGCGTAATATAAATTATTATAATCTTTTCCGGTTATTCCCAGCTTATTACCAATTTGTGTGGCTAGCCGAGCCAATCTCATAAAATGTCCTTTTGGACCAAGTGACTCATTTTCCATTGCCTGGATTAATATCTCGGTAATATGTATAAAATAATTATTTAAATCCTCTATAATATTTGCATTCCGAAAGGCGATGACTACTTGATTAGCAAAAGAATTTAAAATTTCCTCATCATTCTTATCGAAATATTCTTCATCTTTTTTATTAATTACTTCCATGACTCCCATAATATCTTTTTCCAAAATTAAGGGAACGCAAATAAGCGATTTAGTTTTAAATTTTGTGGAACTATCGATATTTTTATTCCATCTCTTATCTTCAGCAACATCATTAACTATCAGAGATTTTCCTTTTTCTGCTACCCAACCGGCTATTCCTTCACCAACTTTCACTCTATATTTTTTTATTTCTTTGCTTTTTTTACCCAGGCTTGCTTTAAAATATAATTCATTCTTTTTTTTATCTAAAAGTAATATGGAAGCGGCTTCAGCTTTTACAATTAATGCAGCATATTCTATTATTTTATTTAACAGGGCATCTAAATCTGTAGTTCGGGTTAACTCCAAAGAAATATTGTTTAAGGCATTTAATTGCAATATTTGTATTTTTAGTTTTTCTAAATTATTTTCTTCGTTCTGATTGAGAGATATTTTAATTCACTCCTTTCAATCCTTAAATTGAGGCAACCCGTAAAATTTCATCAATAGTAGTTAGACCTTCGCAAACTTTTTTTATACCGTCTTCCCTTAATTGACACATTCCTTCACTTATGGCAGCCTCTCTTAGTTTTCCGGTAGGAACATTTTTACTAATCAAATCTCTAATATTTTCAGTAATTATCATCAACTCAAAGATAGCGATTCTCCCCTTATATCCGGTATTTTTGCAATAAGGACATCCTTCACCTTTATATAAAGTTATCTTATTACTGCTTATCTCATATTCATCTAGAATTTTTTCTATATCAGGAGTCATCTTAATCTCTTTCTTGCATTTAGGACATATATTCCTGACTAATCTTTGTGCTATAATTCCAATGACTGAAGAGGAAATTAAAAAGGGTTCTATTCCCATATCAATTAATCTTATCACCGAACTGGGAGCATCATTGGTATGAAGGGTGCTCAGGACAATATGACCGGTAAGAGCTGCCTGAACAGCTATTTCAGCAGTCTCTTTATCTCTAATCTCTCCTACCAGCATAATATCGGGATCTTGCCGCAAGAAACTTCTTAATCCAGCTGCAAAAGTAAGTCCGATTTTGGGTTTGGCCTGCACCTGGCTGATTCCTTTTAATCTATATTCTACCGGATCCTCGATAGTCATAATCTTCTTTTCGGTTGAGTTTAGCAAATTTAGCGTGGTGTATAGCGTAGTAGATTTTCCACTTCCTGTCGGACCGGTGACCAGGATTATACCATTAGGTCTTTTTATTAATGATAAGAAATCAGGAAGAATATCAGAAGAAAAACCTAAAGACTCTAGCTCTAATAAGATGCTCGAGGGATCCAGTATTCTTAAAACTGCACTCTCTCCAGTAACTGCAGGTAAGATCGAAACTCTTATATTAATCTTTCTTCCTACAATATTTACCTGAATTCTACCATCTTGAGGTAATCTCTTTTCAGAAATATCCAAATCAGACATTATTTTAATTCGGGAAATAACCGCTAATTGCAGTTTTCGGGGGAGAGACATCACATCATGTAATATTCCGTCTATTCGATAACGAACTTTAAGTGTATCTTCACCAAACGGTTCTATGTGAATATCACTGGCCTTTTCTTTAACTGCCCTTAAAATGACCAGGTTAACCAGAGAAATAATCGGAGCTTCTTCGCTTTCAGTTATAGCAGAAATATCAGCTTTCTCTTTTTCTTCTTCTTTTAGTACGATTACCTGCATATTTTCAATTTTACCAATGACCTGATCCCATTCATCGGTAACTCCGAATACTTCGTCTAAGGCTTTATAGATATCCTCACCGTAGGACAATACTGATTCGATATCATATCCTAATCTAATTTTAAGCTCATCATGGGCAAAAACATCTAAAGGATTCGCCATGGCTACGGTTAATTTTTTTTCATCTTTATCTATGGCAATAAGCTGATGTCTTCTGGCCATCTCTTCCGGAATTAAAACTACGATGGTGGGGTCAATGTTTATATCATTTAAATTTACGTATTTTTCTCCAATTTCGTCAGCCAAGGCAAGCATCATCTCGTCTTTTTTAAGGATATCAAGGTCAATAATTATTTTCTGAAGTTCCTTACCGCCGTTATCTTTCTGAATTTCTAAAATTCTATCTAACTGTTCCTCAGTAATTAACCTCTTTTCATATAATATATCTGATAAGAAGTTTCCGGTAATACTCTTATCGGTTGTCTTCTTCATTTTTCCTTCATTTCCTCCGTTACTCAAGCTGCTTGGAAGTTAAATCATTTTTAATATTATTCCAACAAATATTGCCAATGATGTATTAATAATTCTTTTTAAATTATATACCTTTTCTGTTCTTTCTGCACTAATTTGATAGGGAATAAGGCTTATGATTACAAAACATATAAAAATTACTATGATATATTTGTCATCTAAGTACTGCGCTGAGAGAGTCAAAAATAAGCGATAAAATTTATCTAATGTTTTGTTTGCTGGTATTTTTATATTTATTATTTTTTGTTTATTTAATTTTTGTGGTTCATATGAAATGTATTCTTCTTTTATAAATATAAGTAATACAGGTATAAAAAATATC
>ASPA01000018.1 GCA_000405605.1 Atribacteria bacterium SCGC AAA255-G05 | reverse complement strand
AGAGATTTGAATAATAAACTTGAAACTTTAAAAAGAGAATTGTCCCAGGTATCCGGGGTACAGAGGAAACTAAAAAGATCAATTATGGTGGAGCTGGAAGTTTTAAAAGAGGGGACCACAGATTTGAAAGTTTCTTATCTGGTAGGAGGTGCTTCCTGGAATCCTATATATGATGCCCGGGCAAATTTTGAAAAATCCGAGGTCGAATTAGTTTCTTACGGAGTAATTAAACAAGTTACCGGTGTGGATTGGGTAGAGGTAGACTGTTCTTTATCAACAGCTAAGCCAAAAATCGGGGGAAGTATGCCTTATGTAGCTTCCTGGTTTTTGAGACCATATCAGCGCGAAGTTTTATCAGATAAAATATCAGCACCATTAGCAACTGCTTATCAAACCGAAGCATTTAAAAAAGAAGCGGGAGCTTTAGAAGAAGGAGTAGAATCAGAGATGAAATATGCCACTGCTGAAGAAAAAGGTATTGCTATAATTTATAATCTACCTTCTAAGGTAAGTGTGAAATCTGATAAATCGGAACATAAATTTCCCGTTTCTTCGCAAATTTTATCAGCCGAGTTTGAGTATTCGAGCTACCCCCGGGTTAGTCCATTTGCTTATCTTGGCTCCCGTGTTACCAACAGCAAAGGCCTTCAATTACTTGCTGGCCGGGTAAATATATTCCTGGAAGGAGATTTTGTGGGATTTTCCGGCATTGGTAATATTGCGCCCAGTGAGGAGTTTGACCTGTATTTAGGCATCGACGAGAATGTTAAGGTAAAAAGAGAAATTTTAGAAAAGAAAGTTGATGAAACCCTGATTGCCGGAATCCCCTCACGAACCAAGAAAACAACTTTTAAATATAAACTTACCGTAGAGAATTATAAGTCTAAAAAGATTAAAGTAAAACTATTTGAAGCTATACCAATTTCCGAAGACGACTGCATTAAAATTAAGATAGATGAGATAAGTCTTGAACCGGACAAAGAGGACTGGGAAGACCGAAAGGGAATCTGGTTATGGGAGTTGGAATTAGATACTCAGCAAAAGCAGGAAATATTTTATTCCTTTACAGTTGAACATCCCCGGGATATGCTGGTAGAAGGATTATAAAAATTTTTCATTTTAATGAAAGAAAGTTCCTCCTCTTGGCGTATAGATAAGTGAATGACAAAAAAATTGTCAACAAACAAAAATTTTAAGGAGGAACGAATAGAATGGAAAGTTCAAGAAATTTAAAAGTCGGAGTAATTCTGCTGGTAGTAGCACTGGCAGTCGGAGTTTTTGCCCTCGTTGTTTGGGCAGATGGTAATGGAACATATGGAATGAGAGGGGGGTCCAGTGGAAATATTGAAAGCCCCAGATATGGCATGCAAGATAAAGGGGCTTCTAATCAGGGGCAAACTCAAGATTGTGAAGACTGTGTAGGATATCTGAATAACGGAATGGGCAACAGAAATAATGCACCTGATAATGATGGTGATGGTATCCCCAACGGACAGGATGCAGATTATGTCCATAATGATTGTGATGAAGAATGTGACGGCACCTGTGATAGTGAACCTAAAGGTAGTGGCATGAGAAGAAATTCTTTACGTAATGTTTCTGGATTACAGATTTATATAAATGGAATGGAAATGAAGACTATGACCATTGCAAAGATTGCTAATCTTTGGGGATTAGATGCCAAGCAACTGTTAGAAGAAATTAAGAATGAATTTAAACTTATTAAAGAGTATAATATTAATAACACCATAGATGATTTAAGAGGAGAATATAGATTTTCACCTTATCGGATAATGGAAGTTGCAGAAAAAATTAAAGCAGCACCAGTCGAATAAATTTTTAACCATCAAAATAAAATAACTAATTTTAATTAACAGGAAATAACTCCCTTTCTGATAAGAGTAAGGGAGTTATTTTTTTTGAGTGAAAAAAATTTTAGAAATAAGTTGACAGAATGATACAATAGTAGTATCATATTAAAAAGAAAAAACAAGACTTTTTAAAACAAAGGAATTGTTATAGAAATTAAAAGATTAAAGGAAAATTGATAAGTGAAATTAATTACCCGAAACACAGATTATGCGATAAGGGCACTTTGCTGTATCGGCGAAAAAAAACAAGAGGTAATCTCAGCTGATCAATTAGTTAAATTTTTAGAGATGCCCCGCCCTTTTTTAAGAAAAATATTACAAACTTTAAATAAAGAAGGGTTACTTAATTCATCTAAGGGTAAGGGAGGCGGTTTTACTTTAGCTATATCTCTGGAGAAAATAAGCCTAATCGATGTAATGAAAATATTTCAGGGACCGATAAGATTAACTGAACATAAATTTAAAAAAAGCGATTGTCCCAATATAAGCGATTGTCTTTTAAAGAAAAAGATAGATGAGATAGAGAAAGAAGTAATATTGAGATTAAAAACCATTACTCTCGAGTCTTTATTAATAAATAAAAAATAGAAAGGAGGTAAATATTATGTTAAGCGATAAAATGGTTAAAAGCATAAACCATCAGATAAACAGGGAGCATTATTCTGCTTATTTATATCTTTCCATGGCTTCCTATGCTGCCGCGGAGGGTCTAAACGGATTTGCCAACTGGTTTGCAGTTCAGATGAAGGAAGAAATGTTTCATGCTGAAAAGATGTATAATTATGTAAATCAACAAGGGAGCAGGGTATTATTAGAAGCTATTGAACAACCACCAACAGAATTTTCTTCTATGCTTGACTTATTTGAAAAAACCTTAGAACATGAAAAAGGAGTAACTGCCATGATTAATAACCTGGTTAAACTGGCACGAGAAAAAGATGATTATGCCACTGAATCTTTTTTGCAATGGTATGTAACTGAGCAGGTTGAAGAGGAAGCAAACCCTGCTGAGATTATCCAAAAATTGAAATTTATCGGGAAAGATGGTAGAGGTCTTTTAATGATGGATAAGGATTTGGCTGCCCGAGTATTTACCGTTCCTACGGCAACAGGACAGTAAAATATTTAGAGAAAGTTGCCAAAATATTATATTTTTATAAGGAGGATTTAGAAATGGAAGAATTAACAGGGAGTAAATTTCCCCTAATAGGCGATCAATTGCCTGAAATGGAGGTACAAACTACTCAGGGGAAGATGAAATTACCAGATGTATTTTCTGGAAAATGGTTTGTTTTGTTTAGTCATCCGGCAGATTTTACCCCGGTTTGTACTACAGAATTTGTAGCTTTTGCTAAGAGACATGAAGAATTTAGAAAACTGAATTGTGAACTTATCGGGCTCTCTATAGACCAGGTGTTCTCTCATATCAAGTGGATAGAATGGATTAAAGAAAAATTAGATGTGGAAATTCAATTTCCGGTCATTGCTGATGACACCGGGAAAGTTGCTAAAAAATTAGGAATGATTCATCCCGGAGCAGGGACCAGTACGGTTAGAGCTGTTTTTCTCGTTGACCCCAAAGCAGTAATCAGATTAATATTATTCTATCCTGCTTCAGTAGGGAGAAATATGGATGAAATTTTAAGGGTGGTTAAAGCATTTCAAGTGGCAGATAAATATAAAGTAGCTATACCCGCTAATTGGCCAAACAATGAATTAATGAAAGATGAAGTGATAATACCCCCACCTACCGATATAGCAACTGCTTATAAAAGATTAAAAAGTAAAGAATTTGAGTGTTATGATTGGTGGCTTTGCCATAAAAAAATAGAAGAATAAAGGAGGATTAAATGACTAAAAAATTAGAAATTTATAAGTGTGAGATTTGCGGAAATATTGTTGAGATGTTGCACCAGGGTGCGGGAACTTTGGTCTGCTGCGGACAGGATATGAAACTGATGGAAGAGCAGACTGCTGATCAGACTACCGAAAAACATGTGCCGGTAATGGAGAAAATTCCTTCCGGGATTAAAGCGGTAGTCGGTTCTACCCTGCATCCCATGGAAGAGAAACACTTTATCGAGTGGATTGAAGTTGTTACTGAAAAAGGTGCTTCCCGAAAATTTTTAAAGCCGGGAGATAAACCGGAATCTTTATTTAAAGATGTAGAAGGATTGGAAAAGATTAGAGAATACTGTAATATTCATGGATTGTGGGTACACAAAGAAGGTAAATAGTGTAGTAATTGCAAGTACAGATAGAGATTTATAATTTTTAAATTGTAGGGGCGTATTGCCATACGCCCCTACTTTCTGACCTTTTTCGCTTAAGCTTTTAATTTTATAAAAAGGGGATGAGCAAATGAATTTAACAGCACTTTACAATATCAGTTATGGTATTTATATAGTCAGTTCAAAAAAAGAAGACCGTATAAACGGGCAGATTGCCAATACAGTTTTTCAGACAACTTCCGAGCCGACTACCATTGCGGTTTGTATTAATAAAAAAAATTTAACTCATGAGTTTATTACCGAAAGTAAAGTCTTTGCCGTTTCGGTATTAGAACAGGAAACCGATATGAAATTTATCGGAAGATTTGGTTTTAAATCGGGAAGAGATGAAGACAAATTTAAGGGAGTAAATTATAAGATCGGGGTAACCGGTTCACCCATAATTATGGAAAATACCGTAGCTTATATGGAGGCAGAAGTAGTTATGGAAATGGATGCGGGCACTCATACTCTATTTGTAGGGAAAGTTGTCGAGGCAGAGAATATTAAAAAGGCAATACCGTTGACTTATGATTATTATCATCAAGTGAATAGAGGTGTCTCTCCCAAGAACGCCCCTACTTATATTCCGAAAGAGGAAAAATCGGCAAAATAAATAAATAAAGAAGGAAAGGAGTTAGAAAAAATGGCTAAATTTAAATGTACGGTTTGTGGATATATTTATGAACCTGAAAAAGGAGACCCTGAATCAGGGGTAAATCCAGGAACTCCCTTTGAAGGCCTGCCCGATGATTGGGTATGCCCGGTATGTGGTGCTGCCAAAGATGATTTTGAAGAGGTGATTTAGGGATGACTGTAAAAAAGATAAAAAAAGATACCTACTGGGTAGGAGCGATTGACTGGGATAGAAGGCTATTTGATGAACTTATCCCCCTTCCCGAGGGCACCAGCTATAATGCTTATCTGGTAAAAGGTCAGAAAAAGACGGCTTTAATCGATACGGTTGACCCGACCAAAGAAGATGATTTATTGGATAATTTAGATGATTTAGAGATAGAGCATCTGGATTATATAGTAGTAAATCACGCCGAACAAGACCATTCCGGGGCCATTCCCCTCATGTTAGAATTATATCCGAAAGCAAAAGTGGTTACCAATGAGAAATGCAAAAATATGCTAATAGAAAATCTTCTTATTAAGGAAGACAGAATTATAACTGTAAGTGATAATGATACTCTTTCTTTAGGAGGAAAAACTCTAAGATTTATTTTTGCTCCCTGGGTACATTGGCCGGAAACTATATTAACTTACTTAGAAGAGGATAAGATTTTGTTTAGTTGTGACCTGTTCGGGTCACATCTTGCCGAGAGCAATTTATGGGTGGATGATGAGTCTAAAGTTTATTTTGCCGCCAAACGTTATTATGCAGAGATTATGATGCCTTTCCGCAGCAATATTAAAAAACATTTAGAGAGATTAAAAGAATTAGAGAT
Organism: Atribacteria bacterium SCGC AAA255-G05; assembly: GCA_000405605.1. Lineage (GTDB taxonomy): Bacteria > Atribacterota > Phoenicimicrobiia > Phoenicimicrobiales > Phoenicimicrobiaceae > Sediminicultor. Next base: position 23,481 of record ASPA01000018.1, on the reverse strand, counting down.
TAAAACCATTGCCCCCAGTCACGGCCAGATCTATTCTCATCCGGAATTTATTTTATCGGCCTACAGCGAATGGATTTCCGATGAGGTGGAAAATGAAGTAATCATCCCCTATGTTTCCATGCACGGCAGTGTCGAGGAGATGGTATATATCTTAAGCGAAGAATTAATGAGAAAGGGGATAACCGTAAAACTCTTTAATCTTTCCAGGACCGATATAGGTGCATTGGCGGTAGCTTTAGTAGATGCCGCTACCATTGTTATTGCCTCACCTACGGTTTTAACCGGCGCACACCCTCTGGTAGTCTCGGCGGTCTACCTAGCAAATGCCTTGAGGCCGAAATTAAGATATGCTTCAATTATCGGTTCATATGGATGGGGAGGAAAGATGCCGGAAGATATCGGGGCAATGATAGGTAACTTAAAAGTGGAAATTCTTTCTTCGGTAATAGTAAAGGGTTATCCCAAAGAGGAAGATTATAATTCTTTGATAAAATTAGCCGGTGAAATAGCAGAAAAACATAAGAATCTATAAGTGATTGTAACCCAAAAAGTAAACAAAAAGTAGGTTTAAAAATCTATTTTAAAAAAATATTTTAGGAGGACATAAAAAATGAAAGATTTAAAAGGAACAAAAACTGAAAAAAATTTAATGGAAGCTTTTGCCGGGGAATCCCAGGCTAGAAATAAATACACTTATTTTGCATCTGCTGCCAAAAAAGAAGGGTATGAACAGATTGCTTCCATTTTTTTAGAAACAGCAGAAAATGAAAAGGAACATGCCAAGCTCCATTTTAAAAAATTAGCAGGAATCGGAAGCACTATTGATAATTTAAAAGCAGCCGCCGCCGGGGAAAATTTCGAATGGACAGAAATGTATCCCCGCATGGCCAAAGAAGCAAAAGAAGAAGGATTTGAAGAGATTGCCAAGATGTTTGAGGGGATTACCGAAATTGAAAAAGGACATGAAGAACGTTATCGAAAACTTCTAAAAAATATAGAAGAGGATCAAGTTTTTAATAAAGAAGGAAAAACTTTCTGGAAATGCCGAAATTGCGGCAATATCTATGAAGGAGCTGAGGCACCCAAAGTCTGTCCGGTATGCAACCACCCCCGGGCTTATTATGAAGTAAAGGTTGATAATTATTAAATATATTTAAAGAATATTTGTTAATTTTCTGTAAAAGATAAAGGATACAAATATTTTAAAATTTAGGAGAGGATATATATGACCAAAGAGAAAGGCACACTAAAAGAGAGGGTAGAAACCGCTTTAGAAAAGATAAAGCCAGCTCTACAGGCCGACGGAGGGAATGTGGAATTAGTAGAAGTTACTCCGGATGGAATAGTAAAAGTAAAATTAACCGGTGCCTGCTACGGCTGCCCGATGAGTCAGATGACTTTAAAGATGGGTATCGGCAGGACTTTAAAAAAGGAAGTTCCTGAAGTTAAGGATGTTGTGGAAGTATAATCACTTAAGATTATTAGTATATACTTTTATGCTGTACTAAATTTCTGTTTTTTACGCAATACCCGATAAACAATACGTGTATTAAAGGTTGCAAAATAAAGAAAAAAATATAATATATATAGAATCCATAAAATAAAAAGGAGAAAAATTTAGGTGAGTGAAGAATTAAAGAAATTGAAAACTCAGACAAAAAAATTATGGAAGGAATTACCTTCGGTAATGGGTGCTTTTATAAAGTTAGATAAAGAATGTTCTAAAGAGGGCATACTTAGCAATAAAACCAAAGAATTAATTGCTTTAGGAATATCAATAAGTATAAGGTGTGAGTATTGTATTTATTATCATACTTCTGAGGCAGTAAAATACGGAGCGAGCCGAGCAGAAATTTTAGAAGCAGCCGGCGTCTCTATATTAATTGCTGGTGGATCAGCCGAAACCTATGTTGCTTTAGTTCTTCTAAAAGTATTAGATGAATTAGATGTAAAATAAAAAGTTTTTAGTTTTAGACAAAGTTATTATTTTAAAAAGGCTTCTTGATTTGTTGTATTTCAATATTTTTACAGCAATTCAGGGAGCTTTTATGTTAATAAATAATTACTTTATGTTTTTACTTTCTTTTTCTTCTAAAAAATAATATAATAAATTAATATAATTAAAAAGGGAGTAGATTTTTATATCAATTCTCAAAAATATATTTAGGAGGAGATATTATGAAAAGATATTTATTACTTATTTTTGTTGGTGTATTATTTTCTGTTTTTTCTTTTACATCATTAGCGAATGATACTATCGCACAAGCCGATGCACTTTTCGACAAAGGGGATATAGATAGCATACTGGCATCCATTCCCTTATATGTTAAAGCAGCGGAAGCCAATCCAGAAAGTTATGAGGCTAACTGGAAATGTGCCCGAGCCCATCGAGAGTATGCTGACCATGCTCTTGAAGGGGAGTATGAAGGATGGAAAGACATTTGTAAAGAATATGGGAAAAAAGGGATGGAATATGCAGAAAAAGCCACGGAGCTTGAACCTGAGAAAATTGAGGGACATTATTATTTTGGATTAAGTGCAGGAACTTACTCTGATGGAGTTAGTATCCTTAAAGCCCTAGCAGAAGGACTAAAAGGAAGCACCGAGGATGCTTTTTATAAAGCTTATGATATAGACAAAATGTATGATATAGGAGGTCCGATGTTGGCTATAGGACGATTCTGGCATCAACTTCCTTTTCCCATGAAAAATAAGAAAAGGGCAGAGAAATATTTTGCGGAACGTCACGAATATTTTCCTGATGACCCAGAAGGTTTGGTTTATTATGCAGAATTGCTGATAGATAGTAGAAAAAAGAAAGAAGCAATACCTTTACTTGAGAAGGCTATTGCCGGTGATGAGCCCTACTACAGCAAATGGGCAAAAAGATTATTAGAGGATTTATAAAAGAATAAAAAAGTGAGGGGGGGGTAATCCCCCCCCTCACTTTTTTATTCTCTCTCTTCCCCTTATTCCACCATCTTTTTAATTGACAATAACATTAACTCAAGTATATTATAACTAAACCATGTTAATTAAATTTATTATTTCTTACTATAAAAAAGCCCCCCCTAAGATGTTATTTGGATTTCTTATGCTAGTGGCAGTGGATATTGCCCAGCTTATTTCGCCCCGCATAGTCCAACAAGCGATAGATTATATTATCACCACTTACACCGCCTCCGGGACCAATTATTCTTATCTTGGAAAACTTACTCTCTTAATCTTTGCCCTGGCGATAGCCATCGGAATTTTTAGATTTTTCTGGCGAATGGTCATTATCGGAATGTCCCATTTTATCGAAATGGACTTTAAGAATAGATTGTTTAAACATCTTCTTTTGCTCTCCAATTCTTTTTTCACCAGAACAAAGGTTGGAGATATTATGGCTCATATGACCAATGATATGACTGCAGTAAGAAGGGCCTGTGCCTTCGGAGTTATTGCCGGCTTTGACGCTGTCTTTCTTTTTTCAGCCACTCTCATATTTATGTTAACTCTTAATGTGAAACTTACCCTTTATGCCCTGATTCCTCTCCCTATAATTGCCCTTATATCCTTATTTTTTGTAAGGATATTGTTTAAAAAATTTAAAAGTGTTCAGGAGTCTTTTTCACTTTTAACCGAAAAAGTGCGGGAAATGGTATCTGGGATAAAGATTATCCAGGCATTTCAGCAGGAAGAGCTGGAGTCTAAAAACTTTGATAAATTAAGCCAGGAATATCTGGAGAAAAATATTTCTCTTATAAAAATTTGGGGGACCATGTTTCCCTTGATATTCTTATTTGCCGAGATTGGTATGGCGATAATCCTCTGGGTAGGAGGCCAGCAAGTTATCCTTAATGAGCTTACCACCGGTGAATTAGTTGCCTTCCTTTCCTATATGGGGATTATTATCTGGCCTATGATGGCAGTAGGAATGGTAACTAATGTATACCAGCGGGGCAATGCTTCTTATAAACGTATACTGGAACTTCTCGAAGAGAAACCGGATATTCACGATGCCCCTCGTGCAGAGTATCATACTTTAAAAGGCAGCATAAAACTGAAGAATATTTACTTTTCTTATGGGGAACAGGTTGTCCTGGATGACATAAATATTGATATAAAAGAGGGACAGTATATAGGAATATGTGGCAGGATAGGTTCCGGGAAAAGCATAATAGCCAAATTAATTTTAAGAATTATCGAACCCCGGAAAGGGAGAATATTTTATGATTCTTTAGATTATAAAAAGATAAAGATAGCAGCAGTAAGGGATAGTATAGGATATATCCCTCAGGATTCTTTTCTTTTCTCAGATACCATAGAAGATAATGTCAGGTTTGGTAAACCTGATGCCACTTTGGAGGAGATAATGGAGGCCTGCAGGGTTGCCTCAATAGATAAGAATATAATGGAATTAAAATATCAGTATAAAACAGTGGTGGGAGAAAAGGGGGTAACCCTATCCGGGGGCCAAAAACAGAGGTTGTGTATTGCCCGGGCGATTATCAGAAGACCCCAAATTCTTATCCTTGATGATGCCTTAAGTTCGGTGGATACCAATACCGAAAAGGAGATTATCCGGAATTTAGGAAGTTACTCTAAAGGCATTACTACCATTGTAATATCACACCGCATATCTTCCTTTATAAAAGCAGATAATATATTTGTTCTGGATAAAGGAAGAATTGAGAGCAGCGGCACCCATCGAGAGCTGATTAAAAAATCTGATATCTATAAAAATATTTACAAAATACAAAAATTGGAAGAATAAAGATGAAAGAAGAAAAATTATATTCCGGTCTGGACAGGAAAATATTTTCTAAATTATGGCAATATGGAAGGCCTTACGGCGGGAAGATTCTTATCATATTCATTCTTATTCTGACCATAAGCGGTATACAGATTGTCCTTCCCTTGATCACTAAAAATGTGGTGGATAATTATATTGAAAGAAGTTATTTAAGGTTAATCCTTAATGACAGGACGGTGGAGATTACCGACAAATATAAAGCCTACCGGATTAGGTTTGATAATATTATTTTTCTCCCCTCAAATCTGTTAAATAAGGAAGAATACCTGGGATTACAGAGAGATTTACTTATCTTACCGGAAAAGTATTTAATGATTAAAGATGAAGAAGGGCTGGATAAGTTAAAACAATATCAACTTAATATCGTCAAAACAGATAAAGGCAGCTTCATCCCTTATTCAGAAATGCAGAAAATTCCTTCGGATAACCTTAAAACCTTAAGATATGATGATTTGAAAATGGTAAAACTGTTTGCCCTGTTATATGTGGGGCTTCTTCTGATATCTTTTGTTTTCAATTATCTCCAGGTAGTTATGATGGCTGTGGTCAGTGAAAGGGTGATGTATGACCTAAGAAGCAACCTGGTAAGACATTTAATGTCTCTTTCTCTAAACTTTTTTAATCATAATCCTATAGGGAGACTGGTAACCAGGCTAACTAATGATGTTGATGCTTTAAGAGAAATGTTTACCGATGTATTCGTTTATTCCGCCAAAGATTTTATTATGATAATAGGTATACTTATTGTTATATTCAGACTATCAAGTCACCTAAGCCTGATGATATTTATTATTATTCCCGTAATTGTTATTATGCTCTACTTTTTCCAGAAATATGCCCGGGAGGCCTACGGAAAAGTAAGAATTGCCCTGGCCAAAGTGAATAGTTTTTTATCAGAAGCAATATCAGGGGTTTTATTGATTCAGACTTTCAATCAAGAGGGCAGATCTGAGGATGAATTTAATAAAATTGGTACAAATTATTATAATGCTAATATGCACCAACTGTTAATATTCGCCATATTCAGACCATTAATTGATGTTTTATCTTATTTTACCCTGGGCACAATAATATATTTTGGAGGGAAAGGAGTACTGGGGGGAGAAATTTCCCTGGGGGTGCTTGTTGCCTTTATATCTTATATCCATATGCTTTTTAGGCCCATATTCGATTTTTCTGAAAGATATAATATATTACAATCAGCTATGGCTTCATCGGAACGAATATTTCTGCTTTTTGAGGAGGATGACAAAATACATTCTCCCGGGAGTCCAAAATATCCCGGCGAAATAGAAGGAAGGGTAGAGTTCAGAAATGTATCTTTTGAGTATAAAAAGGATGAGAAAGTTATTGATAATGTATCTTTTGTAGTTGAACCGAATGAGGCAGTAGCTTTTGTAGGGGCGACCGGGGCGGGGAAGACAACTTTAATAAATCTTCTTTTGAGATTCTATGACCCTACCGAGGGGGAGATTTTAATTGACGGAGTTAACATAAAAGAGATGGATTTAAAAATTTTAAGAAACTATTTCGGATTAGTTCTACAGGACGTTTTTATGTTTGCCGGAGATATTAAATATAATATTATCCTTAACAACAAGGTAGAGGATAATAAAGTGGTTGAGTATGCAAAATATGTTAATGCCCACAATTTTATCAATAAATTGAAGAAAAAATATGGGAATATTGTATCTGAAGGGGGTTCAAATCTTTCTACCGGCCAGAGGCAGCTCATCGCCTTTGCACGGGCACTGGCCAAAGAACCCCGGATACTTATTCTTGATGAGGCCACCAGCAGTATAGATAGTGAAACCGAATATCTTATCCAGGATGCCATAAAGAAGATTATGAAAGACAGAAGCAGTATTGCCATCGCCCATCGCTTGTCTACCATCCAGGATGTAAACAAAATATACGTTATGAGCAAAGGTAAGATTGTAGAAAGCGGCTCCCACTCCCAATTACTTACCCAAAAGGGCTACTACTTCGAACTATACAAATTCCAATATCTAAAAACCTAAAGGTGACAGGGGACGGTCCTTTGTCACCTTTTTAAAAAATATGTTATACTACTAATTATTACACATCACAAGGAAAAATTTTAAAAGGGGGAAAGTTTTTGCCCAGACAAAAAAGAAAAATAGGACTAAGCAAAATATATCATGTGATAGCCAGAGGAAATGAAAGAAAGGATATATTTCTTGACGACGAAGACAAAAATAAATTTATCCAAATTATTATCAACAAAAAGAAGAAAAATGAATACATCCTTTATGTATATTGCTTGATGAGCAACCATTTACATTTGTTGCTTAAGGAACAAGAAGATGGCATTTCCAGGATAATGAGTAGGGTTAATACTGCTTACGCTTATTACTTCAACAAGAAATATAATAGAGTTGGGCATGTTTTTCAGAATAGGTTTAAAAGTGAACCGGTGGAAAATGATCGTTATCTAATATCATTAATACGATATATCCATAATAACCCGGTTAAGGCTAAAATAGTAAATCAACCTTATCAATATAAATGGAGCAGTTATTCGCTTTATTTAAAAGAGCAAAAATGTATAGTAGATAAAGAGGAGATTTTAAATCTTTTTTCTCCTAATAAATCAAAAGCAATTCGCTTATTTAATGAATTTTGCTGCCAACAAAACAATGATACCTTTATGGATTATCAAGAAATCTTTAGAGAAGCCAAGGAAATTACTAGCGTTGAAAAAGCTAAAGAGTACGTGTTAAGATATTTAAAAGAAAAAGGTTTACAAATAGAATCTTTAAAAGATAAAATAAACAAGGAATATAGAGAAGAGTTAATAATAGAATTAACAGAAAAGACAAACCTTTCATACAGAGAAATAGCAAACATTTTAGGATTTAGTCGAAAAGTTATAGAAAAGAGGGTTAACAAAAAATGACAAAGGACCGTCCCCTGGCGTTTTTTACGGTGTGTCCTAAGGATTGTTTCGGTTCCTGTTCGTTAGAGGTTGAGGTAGAAAAAGGGAAGATAATAAAAGTTAGAGGAAATAGCAATAGTCCGGTAAACCAGGGCAGGATATGCATTAAAGGGAAGAACTATCCAAATATGCTCTATGGGCCGGAGAGATTATTATATCCCTTGCATAGAATTAGCAAGAGAGGAGAAGGTGAATTTAAAAGAATTAGCTGGGAGCAGGCTTTAGATATAATTTATAAAAAGCTAAAAAATTTAAAAGAGCAGTATGGACCGGAATCGGTTTTATATTATAGTAGATTCGCTAATTTGGGTGTGGTGAAAAACTGTGCTTATGGTTTCTGGCATCAGTTTGGTGGTTTTACTTCTACTTACGGTGGACTATGTGATTCTACAGCCCAGGAAGCAATCACTTTAACTTATGGAGAAGTAAAGCACAATAAGATTTTTGATTTAGAAAACTCAAAATTAATAATATTGTGGGGCTCAAATCCCGCCTATACCAATATTCATTTGATGCATTATATAAATAAGGCGGTAAATAAGGGAGCAAAATTAATAACTATAGATATTAGGGAAAATGAGTCGGGGGCGAAAAGTCAATTATATTTAAATCCCCGGCCGGGAACTGATGGCTGTCTTGCTCTGGGGATAGCCAATCAACTCATTGAAAATGAATTAATAGACCATAATTTTATTAAGCAACATACTTTTGGTTTTGCCGAGTTTAAGGAATTAGTAAAAGATTATCCTTTGGAAAAAGTTTCGGCTATAACCGAAGTTCCTACCGCTAAAATTAAAAGTTTAATAAATTATCTAAAAGAAAATCCCCAATATGCTCTTATCTGTGGGATTGGGGTGCAAAGATGCACTAATGCAGGGCAGACGGTAAGAGCCATTTCTCTTCTGCCGGCATTAACCGGAAGTATCAGTAAAAAAGGTTGTGGTTTTTACTTTAGCGATAGGCAGGCACCTGAATTAAATTGGCCTTTTTTTCCGAAAAAACCCGAGAGGATTCGTAATTCCATACCGGTGGCAAAACTGGCTAGCGGAATGAACAATCAAATTGATCCACCGGTAAAAGCTATATGGATTGAGCAGGCCAATCCTATGACCAGCAATCCGAACATTAATCTTCTTGCCCGGGTAATGAATAAATTAGAATTAATCGTGGTTGCCGATCTTTTTTTAACCGATACCGCCAGAATGGCAGATATTGTTTTACCCGCAGCTTCGATGTATGAGTATTATGATCTGATCACCGGGTATGGTCATTCTTACATTCAACTTCAACAAAAAATAATTGACCCCCCAGGTGAATGTAAACACGAAAGTGAGATATACCGACTGTTAGGTAAAAAGTTTGGGTTTAGTTTAGATTATTTACCAGAAAATAATTTAGGTACTATAGAAAAAGTAATTAACGATTCTAATTTAAATACCAACGTTGATGAATTAAAAGAAAAACCCTATCTTCACTCCAACTATCAAGAAATAGCCTTTAGTGATTTTAAATTTAACACTCCTACTGGTAAGATGGAATTTTACTCTAAACAGATAAAAGATCGATGGGGACAAAATCCCTTGCCTTTTTATTATGAACCAATGGAAAATAAATTTTCTTCCCCTGAGCTTTATGCTAAATATCCTTTAACCCTTATAAGTGCTCATGCCTTAAATAAGATGAATTCTCAATTTTCAAGTAGAGAGATTTCCCAAGAAGAACCCTTCATCTGGATCAATCCCGATGATGCAGAAAACAGAGGAATTAATGATGGAGAGAAGGTAAAAGTATATAATGAGAGAGGTAGTTTAATTTTAAAGGCTGTCCTTACTGAAAAAATCCCTCGGGGGGTTGTACACGCTTACTTTGGTTGGTGGGATGGAGTACATCAGGCCAACCTAAATAAACTCACCGGAGAATATATAAGTGATATAGGATATGGAACCGCATTTCACAATTGCTTAGTTGAAATTCAAAAAGTAAAATAAAATTAAAAAACATAGTAACGTAAAAATTTGGTCCATTATCATTCATGATTTGTTCTGGAGGAAGTAAATGAAATTTTTTGATTTAGTGATAACCAGGCAAAGTGTAAGAAAATATCTGGATAAACCTGTTGAGAGGGAAAAGATTGAGCGCTGTCTGGAGGCAGCACGACTTGCACCTTCGGCCAGCAATTCTCAGCCCTGGAGCTTTATTGTAGTAGATAACTTAAAACTAAAAGAATCGGTAGCCATAAAAACTTTTGATAGAGTTATATCTTTCAATCGATTTTCCCTGCAAGCACCTGTTTTAATTATATTAATTTCGGAAAGACCAAGCTTCTTAAACAAAGTTGCGGAAGCAATCAAAGATAAACAATTTAGCCTTATTGATATCGGAATCACCGCTGAACATCTTTGCCTACAAGCTACAGAAGAAGGATTAGGAACTTGCATGTTGGGATGGTTTAATGAAAAGGGGGTAAAAAAGTTATTTAATATTCCTCTGTCAAAAAGAGTTGAGCTTATTATAACTATGGGCTATGCGGAATCTAACCAAATACGCCCCAAAAAACGAAAGTCAATAGACCAAATCAGAAGTTACAATAGTTATAGGTTATAGAAATGAAAAAGACTAATACTTCCAGAATTTTAGATAAATTGAAAATTCCCTATGAAATTTTAGAATATGAAGTGGACGAGCAGGATCTTAGTGCAGAAAATGCCGCTCAGAAGATGGGACAGCCCTTAAAGCAGGTATTTAAAACACTGGTAATTAGAGGGGATAGGACCGGAATATTAGTGGCGTGTATTCCCGGAGGGGCGGAACTTAATCTGAAGGCCCTTGCTTCTATAAGTGGAAACAAAAAAGTAAAAATGACCCACTTAAAGGAGATAAAATCATTAACCGGTTATATTCGGGGAGGGGTCTCGCCTTTAGCAATGAAAAAAAATTATCCTACCTACATCGAAGAAAGTGCCTTCCAATTTCCTTTTATTATATTCAGTGCGGGAGTTCGGGGCTTGCAATTAAAGGCTAATCCCCATGATTTGTTAAAAGCAATCCAAGTAATTTCCGGTAAATTAACCATGAGATGATTTTTATTGGGCTATGGAGGAATTATTTAGACAAACATCTCAGTGAGAGGTAAAATAAAAAGGTGACAAAGGACCGTCCCCTGTCACCATTGGTGGAAGGGTAGAATAAAAAAATGACAGAGAACCGTCCCCTGGTGCATTTTTTAAAGAGAATATGTCGGGAGAATTTAACCGGCAAGAAAAATTTAATTATGCCTTCTTATTTAGACGGCAATACCTTAAAAAAAAGCTTATCCAGAGAAGGCTTTTTTGCCTTGAACCTGAATATCACTACCCTTTTCGACCTGGCCAGGGATTACTGTGATGATTATATCTCTAAAAATAAATTAAAAATTTTAGACAATTCTTTAGGACAGATATTCCTGCTTCAGATATTAAAGAAATTATCCCGGGAAAAATTACTGAATTATTTTCAACCTCCAACCTTTTCTCCCGGAATCAGCCGCTCGATTTATTTGGCCCTAAAAGAACTAAGAATAGCAGATTTTTTTTCCCGAAATTTTCCGCACTCTGCGATAGTTAACTCTAAAAAGAGTGAAGACTTACTTAAAATAATGCAGGGGTATGAGAAAATATTAAAAAAACAAAATTATGTTGATGAGGCGGATATCTATCTTCAGGCGGTTAAATAAGCTTCTGCGTGACCCGGGTCTAATTCGATAATCTGTTGGAAATAAGTAAGCGCCTCTTCGTATTGTTTTTTGTTTTCCAATAAATCAACGCCCTGAAAGTACAGTTCTTCTATTGATTTATCCTGACCGAAACTGATCGTGCTGACTGAAGTTATAAATATAATAACCAAGATCAAAAAAATAATGAGTATATTCGAATTCCTCATCCCTTACCTCCTGATTATGTTTCCTGGTATTTCATGTAAGACAGATTACCGATAACCGGTATAAGTTAAATGGAATAATTCTTGCGGCATTTTATTTATTATAATATATTTTAATTGTTTATACCTTATTTTAACATATTATAATTATTTCTATCATATAAAATGATAATTTACAATAATTAAATAGATTCTTTATTGTTTTATTATCAATAAGATTATCAAAAAAAACCGTTCCCCTCGATACGTTAAATATGATATTGTAAAGATTATCTCCTGTGGTTTTTTTCGTTCAAATTTTAATCATTTCTTTTAATGTGCCTATAACATCAACCCCCAACTTTGCAAGCCTTTCATAACTATAATGTCCATTGGCAATCAGCAAACAATCGCTCCCGATGTGTTTGGAAACTATGTAATCATGGGTAGTGTCCCCTATTAAAAGTACATCTTGTGGATCTAAATTTAATTCAGCTATCCACTTTTTTCCTTTTTCAACTTTGCTTTCGGCATAGTGATTTTCTAAACCTATTATTCTATTAAAATACTTATCAATGCCATAATATTTAATCTTTTCTATAAGGACATCTTCTTTTGAAGCAGATAAAATCGATTGAGATAGTCCCATATCTCTTATCTTTTTTAACACTTCTTCTACTTCATTAAATAGCTTACACTCATTAAAACGCGTGTAATATTCGCTTATAAACTCAACGGTAAGCTCCTCAAATGATTCCTTAGAAAAATTAAATCCCAGTTTTGCATAATAATCTATTACCGGGAAATCAAAAATCTCCCCGTATTTTTTTAAATCTATCCCTGGCATATTGCGTTTCTTTAACATCTTATTCATTATTTCCACTACTAACCATATGTCATTTATCAATGTTCCGTTCCAATCCCAGATAATATGCTTATACTTACTTAATCTTTCTATCATTTATTACCTCATTAAAATTATACTTCATCTCATTTCTCCTCAAGTAATAGATTTTTTAAATATTCGTAGCTGTTTGCGAATTTCATTTTCAATTGTTTTTTCAACTTTTCTTTTTGTTTCTTCCCATAATTCTCTTGCCCTCTGTTTTGTTTCATGTGATTGCTTAATGAGTGATGAGACTTCTTCTTGAACTTTTCTATAAAGGATTGGAACTTGTAAATTTTCAATCTGTTCGGGTCTCCAGTGGGTAATTACCGACCCTTCACCTTCTCTTACAATCTGCAGATTCCCGATAATTGAATTAATACAAAGGGCTAAATATTCTTTATTAATTTTATCTTCATCAATCTTTAATATCAGGATACTACCAGCGGCAATCCCCTCTACCGGTTCCTTTACCACATAAGCTGTTCCTGGCATTACATCTTTAGTTAAAAGAAAATCTCCGACCTTAGGTTCATAAAGGGTTTTGGGTTTTTGGAAGTCGAGAATAAATTCCTTAAGTTTTTCCATTTTAGAATGCTCTTTTAAACATCCCATAAATCGATTATAAGTAGTCTGAAAATACTCGGCATCTATACGGTGAACTCCAAACACTTTAGAAAGATTAGCCGTACAAGAAAGTTCATATTTTTCTTGAAAACCTTCTAATCCCAGTTTTTCTAAAAGAAGTTTTTCAGCCTGGGAGTAAAGGGATTTTGTTTTTTCGGTTAACTCGAAAAAGTTTTTAACAAGTGTTTCTATTTCCTGCTGAAAATCTACATCAAATAGAGGAATTAGCAGTTCTTCTACTTCTCTACAGTTTAAATTAAACTGCTCGGTTTGCCTGCTTAACATCCAAAGCTGTTCCCTGCCATATTTGGAGTTTAAAAATATAGTCAGATAGAAGGGATTGAGCAAATTCTCATCCGTTTTTATAACCGCAATATTTTGGTTGGTTACCGATGGTGGATAGTAATCTAAGAAAATCGCCGCTCTGCCAATGACGTCATAGTGTGCTCCGCTAATTGTTACTGTGACATTCTTGCATTTTAAGTAATCACTCTCCGATATACTTCGAGCAGGTAAAAAATCTGAATTTTCAAAATTAATGACTCCTTCTCTCAAATTATCTGTCTTTAAAAAATGAATTCTTATATCATCCTGGTAAATATCTCGATCTCTTGGGATATATCCTGTCCTAACCGATTCAACTAAAAGATACCCTAATTTTCTGATAATAGTCATTTTCTTAAGGTCCTTTTCTAATTTAAGAAAGCTTGTGCGGTAACGTCCTGCATCAAATCTTTTAACATATTCAATTTCTGATAATTTCACAATGCTTATCCTGGCCATATTTTCAAGCCCCCCAGAAATTAAAATTCTGCTCTTTGGCAAATTTAACAAAAGCCTCGGCTATTTCATCCAAATCATGGTCAATGATGCTGCGTCCATATTTATCCAAGAGAAATCCTCCCTTTAATCCTCTTTTATATATATATTCTCCTTTATTATCTTTAAGCGATTTTTGGTTTACCGCAAAGAAAATAGGATAATCACTCTCTTTTATCACTTTACCATCTAACCAAAATTTCTTAAATTGTTCGGTTGTCCCTTCATCATTTAAGACTAAATAGATCTGTCCGCCCAAAGTTCTTTGAGAAATATCTTTATTAAACTTTTCAATTCTGCCGGTCAAGGTATCAATTTCTTTTCTCGTTTCTTCCATCTTTTTATCATCTAAGATATTGCTCTTTAACTCTTTATGTTTCTCCCTTAAAAGAACTTGCATTTCTTGTAATTTCTCAATTAAAGCTTTGAGTGATTTCTTTCTTTTTATTTTTTCGGTTTCTTCAACTTCCGAATCTTCAATGCTTCCTCCTGATTTTATCTTCGTTTTAAAATAGGTATTAATAAAAGATTTTAGTTCTTCAGACAGCTCTCCCCCGCACAACAATTCATCCCAACTTATATTTTGGTAATATTTTTTTACTTCTTCTACCAGGTTGACACATTCAGTTAGAGTTTTGAGTGATTTCTTCCACTTAATTTCTTCGATTTTTTCAAGCTCTTCGTTCTTTTCAACTTCTAAACCTTCGATTTTTTCTTCTAATTTTTTTCTTGTTTCTTTTTCTAATTCTTCTCTTTCCTCGAAATATGTCTCAACGAAAGATCTTAATTCTTCGTTTAGTTCTTTCTCGGACAATAATTTATCCCAACCCACATCCTGGTATTCTTTCTTTAATCGTTCTACAAACTCGAACCACTCTCTTTCACATTTTACTTTAATCCCCTGGATTTTCTCGTCCATCTCTCAGCTGAAAAAAGAGCTATTCATTGTGCCCTCTAATATCGAATTAAATTATTTGGAGGAAGTCTTTTTTAGAAAAATTATATTACCGGGAACAAAGGTTATCTATTTGCCCACCCCGGGAAATTTAAAAAAACCAACCTCTTTTTATTTTTCTGAATCCTATAAAGAAGAAGAAAGTTATCCGGAAAACCCGCTTGATTATTTATACGATATAGATAAAATACCATCCAATCTGCCCGAAAAACTTAATATTGAGTTAATCCAGTCTCACGGAGAATTTAATGAAGTAAAAACAATTATCCGAAAGATAAAATCCCAAAACATCCCTTTAGACGAAGTGAGTATTTTTTATACTGTGCAGGAACCCTATTCCCAATATCTCTATCAGCTGTCCAGACAATATTCCTTAAATATTACTTTTGGCAACGGGATAAGCATTAAAAATACCTCTCCGGCAAAACTATTTTTTGCCCTAATTGATTGGATGCGAGATAATTACAGTATAGCAAAATTATATTTTTTACTAACCGGGGGTAATTTTGAGTTTAAAAACCAGCAGTCGAATCCGGATATTCCTACTCCCCAACGAGTGGCTTCTTTGCTGCGCAATTCTCCGATTGGACGCAAAAGGAATCGATATATCAAGGGAATAGATTTAGTTATAAAACAGTTGGAAAGAGAGATTGAGCAGGTATCCGAAGTCAGGCAAGAGAGATATCACAAAAAGCTAAAGGACCTTTTTTGGACAAAAGAATTTATAACCCAAATTTTTCATGAGTTACCTCAAGAGAATTTTGATTATACTATCTCACCAAAACAGATTGCTCAGGGGCTTATAAATATTGTTACCGATTACGGTAAAATAGATGAAGAAAATAATTTAGACGAAGAAGCGATAAAAAGGATAAAAGAGAGGTTAGCTATTTTAATTGGAAGTGAATATCCCCTTCCTGATATGCCCGTAAATGAAGCCCTTCCCCTGATAACTGATTTAATTAAAAATGAACGGGTGAACTGTTCGGAGCCGAGAGGAGGCTGTCTGCATACTGCCAGCTATAAAAAAGGAATTTGGCTTAACCGCCCATACAATTTTATTGTAGGAATGGATTCTGCAAAATTTCCCGATTCAGCGCACGACGAATCTATTTTACTGGATGCCGAGAAAAAAAGTACTGACCGCATTAATCCCAACAAAGAAAAAGGCAAAGAGAGCCGATACAAGATGCTTCAATTGCTTGCCTCTCTTAAAGGTAAAATTATTCTTTCCTATTCCCGTTTTGATACTCAAGGCAATAGGGAATTAGCCCCATCGAGTTTAATGCTGCAGCTATACCGTTTAAAAACCGGGGATAAACAGAAAGATTATTCTGATTTTTACAGCAGTTTTCAAGATACTTCCGGGTTCATTCCAGGTAAACCCCGGGAAATTCTTGATTCCGCAGATTGGTTCTTATATTCTACAAGACATAGCTTTTTGGATATCGCTCCCCTTTTTGAGCATCTTTACCCTGCCCTATCCGAAGGTTTTTATGCCGCCGGACAGAGAGAAAAAGAAGAGCTTAACCGCTTTAACGGAAAAGTAAAAGTAGACCCTAAACAGGTAGATCCCCGCCTTAACCGGGGGTTGGTGGTGTCAAGTTCCAGATTGGAATTGATTGCTTTTTGCCCTTATCTATACTTTTTAAAATATATTCTAAAAATAAAACCACCTCAAGAGATGATTGAAGACCCGGGTGTATGGTTGGACCCTTCAGAAAGAGGAATTATCTTTCATCAAATTTTCGAGGAATTTTATAAAAAGTTAAAAGAAATATCACCGACCGGAATTTTTATTTCACCATCTTATAAGAACCACTGGCCTATTTTAGAAGATATTGCTTTTTTCCAGCTGAAACAAAAAAGAAAGAGATTAGCCCCTCCCAATAATCTGGTTTACCAGCATGAAAGCAAAGAAATATTGGATTCCTGTCGGTTCTTTCTACATTGCGAAGAAGAAAAATATAAAGGAGAAATACCAACTTATCTGGAACTTGCTTTTGGCACCCGGGATAACCAGAATGAGGAATTAGGCAAGGTAAAAGCAGTAGAGTTATCCCTGCCCGGCGGTAAGTCGATCAGTTTTCAGGGGAAGATTGACCGTATAGATAAATTGGATGGGGATACCTATCGTATTATTGATTACAAAACCGGGACCCCTTATGGATTTAGCCGAAGCAAATATTTTCAAAATGGAAAACAGATTCAGCACGCCCTCTATGCCTTATCTCTTAAAAAAATATTAGCTAAAGCCGGAATATCTGCCTTTCCCAAAATTACGAAAGCGGGCTATTATTTTCCCACATTGAATGGCCAGGGCAGGCAATATTTCTACGGAGAAGAAAGAAGAAATCAGGTATTGGAAATAATTGATTTATTGCTTGATATTGTTGCTCAAGGAGATTTTGCTATGATTCAAAAAGCGGATGATATTAAGTACATTGATTACCAGGATATTTTGGAACAAAATCAGGTGATGGGAGTAAGCGGGAAAAATGCAAAAAAATACGACGAAGAACCTGCTCTTGATAATCTGAGGAGGCTGCAAGAAAGATATGAGTAATAATTTCCCCAAAGAATTAATTGACCGGAAAGCTCGAGAAAAAATTATTAAAGAAATAGACCGTAATATTTTAGTCGAAGCAAGCGCCGGGTCGGGGAAGACTTCCAGCTTGATTCACCGTATGGCTGCTCTAATTAAATCGGGAAAATTCAGAGTGAATGAAATTGCCGCCATTACCTTTACCAGGAAAGCGGCTATTGAGCTAAAGGAAAGATTCCAACAAAAAATTGAAGACAGTTTCAGGGAAACAGAAGACGAAAAAGAAAAAGGCTATTTAAGAGAGGCTCTTTCTAATCTGGAACAATGTTACCTGGGGACTATTCATTCTTTTTGCGCCCGTCTGTTAAGGGAAAGGCCGATTGAAGCCGGACTTGATCCGGAATTTACCGAGCTTGATGACCTTGATGATACTTTATTAAAAGAAGAAGCCTGGGAAAGGTATATGCTTAATCTTAAAATAGAAGAATCTCCTTCTCTGATACATCTGGAAGAATTGGGCATAAAACCCTCCGAACTTGCGGTCTGTTATAAAACGGTTTGCACTTTTCCGGAGGTTAAGCCCGCCTTTCAGGCATCACCAAAACCGAATTTAAAAGAAGCTATCAAAGAGATTATATCTTTTAGCGATGAAGCTAGCCAATATATCCCGGATGAAGAACCAAAAATGGGTTATGACAAATTACAGGAAGCAGTCTTAAGCGTAAAAAGGATGAAGGGTTTTTATGATTATATTAAAGAAGATTATAATAAGATAAAATTACTGGAAAATTTTTCTAAAGCAGAAAAGGTTACTTTAAATCGATGGACTTCCAAAGAAAAGGCAAAAGAGTACAGAGATGCCCTTGTTTTAGAACTTCAAGAAAAAGTTATTGATCCGACCCTTCAACAATGGCGGGAATACTGTTATGCCGATACTATCAAGTTCGTTCTACCGGCAGTAGGATATTATCATGAATTACGCCGGAGGGTTTCGATGCTTAATTTTCAGGATTTGCTCTTAAAGACCTCTTGTCTGTTAAGGGATTACCCCGAGGTGTGCCAATATTTTCAGCAAAAATATAAATGCCTGCTGGTAGATGAATTTCAGGATACCGACCCTATTCAGGCAGAGATAATTTTTTATCTTACCGGCCAGGATGTTTATGAAAAGAACTGGCAGAAATTAATACCGCGCCCGGGCTCTTTATTCGTGGTAGGAGATCCCCAGCAGTCCATTTACCGCTTCCGCCGGGCTGATATAGCTATCTATAACCTGGTAAAGAAGTTGATTGAAAAAAGCGGAGGAGGGGTTTTAAAATTACAGACTAATTTCCGCTCACTACATTCTATCGGTTCTTACCTCAATCCCATATTTGAAGAGCTATTTTCAAGCGGTCAGGGAAAATTTCAGGCCGTATATTCACCGATGCAGACCGTTTGGGAGGATAATCCTCAATATCTTTCCGGGGTAAAACAGCTGATTGTTTCCAAAGAGAGCAATAAAAATAATACTATCAGGCAGGATGCCCAATCTATTGCCAGAGTAATTCACGATATGGTCGGTAAGGGATTTAAATTAGTACGGACAGAAGAAGAGAAAAAGGCGGGGGCTTCTACATCAGCCACCTATAAGGATTTTATGATTCTTTTACGCTACAGAAGCAGGATGGATATCTATGCCCGCACTCTGGCAGAATACGGAATACCTTTTACAGTTTCAGGATATGCCTCTTTAAATGAATCCTACCAGATAAAAGAACTTTTAAAGCTATTTCGCTTGATGAGAGATATAGAAAATCAGGTACTCATTATCGCTGTTTTGCGGGGAATATTCTTCGGATTTTCTGATGATGATTTATATCAATTTAAAGAAGCAGGCGGTGAATTTGATTTTTACGGAAAGGTGCCGGAAAAGTTAGATCCTAAATTAGGGGAGAATTTTAATAAGGCATTTTCCCGGTTAAGACAATTCCATCTGTGGACTCAAAAACTGCCGCCGGTTACGGCTATGGAAAAGATAATTATTGATTCAGGCTTATTGTCCCATTCTTGTTTAGAGGGGTACAATCTAAATAAATGTGGGGAGCTTTATTCCATTTTGGAGAGATTAAGAAAAGCGGAGGCGGGAGAAGTTATAGGGTTTGCCTTAATGGTAGACAAATTAGAAAAAATGCTGGAAGCAGGAGTTGAAGAGGAGCTGGATATATTGACCGAAGAAAATACGGTCCGGATTATGAATTTACATAAAGCTAAAGGACTGGAATCTCCGGTGGTATTTTTAGCCATTCCTTACAATCCCACTACCCATGAACCAACTTATTATATTGAAAGAACAGGGCAGGAACCGTTTGGTCATTTTTTAGTCTACCGTTCTAATGCTTATAACAAAGGAAAAGGGAAACGGCTGGCTCAACCCAAAAATTGGGAGGATTATTGCCAGCTTGAGGCATCTTATAATGAAGCGGAAGATATCCGTTTGCTCTATGTAGCGGCAACCCGGGCCAAGAATCTTCTAGTTATCAGCAGTTTAAATCATAAGAGCAACAAGAGCAATCCCTGGCTGCCTTTATTGAAAAATATTACAGAGGAAATGAATGTTCCCGTTCCCGAAGTAGGATCTCCCGAGGTAAAAGAAAAAGAAAATGAAGAGAAATCTTTGCTTGATGATTACAAGGAGATTCAAAAAGAATGCGGGCAATGGATGAAAGATTTATCAAAAAGCAGTTATTATGAAAAAAAACCGACTGATTTTAAAGATGAAGAGAAACACCGAAAGATTGCCACGGTTGATGTCGGCGGAACTGCCTGGGGGAGTGCCGTTCATAAAATTTTTGATTATTTAATCAAAGAAGACCCCGATGAACAGTTATTGTCTTTGCAAATAGAAAATGCTCTCGAAAAACAGGGGATATCTCTAAAGAGAAAAGAGGAATTGGGGGAGATTATCCGGAAATTTATAAAGAGCGATTTATATCAGCGCCTAAAAAAAGCAGAACTTAAATATAGCGAAGTTCCCTTTACCATAAATATTGAGCCCGCTCATCCTCTTTATTCCGAATTAGCCGGGCAGGATTCCCGTCCGGTGATTCTATCCGGAACTATTGATCTGGTCTTTAAGGAAGCCGATGGCTGGGTGGTGATAGATTACAAGACCGACCGGCCGAAAAATGAAAAAGACTACACAGAATTAGCCGAGGTCTATCAAAAACAAATTGCCATTTACAGCCGGGTATGGCAGGATATCACCGGAGAACAGGTGAAGCAAAAGAGTATATATTTTGTTTAAAAAAAAGAAGGATTTTAAATAAAAACATAGTATATAATAATAGTAGTAATTTTTCTGATATACAAATTAAATAGTATTGAGAAGGAGTGAGAATACTCTAAAATGAAAATTAAAATAAAATATTTAAATGGTATTCGGTTTAAACGTTTTATTATAAATTCTGCCCAACGAATAAATCAGATGGAACAATATCTGAATGATATTAATGTTTTTCCGGTAGCCGATGGGGACACAGGGACTAATATGGTAGCTACCATGAACAGCATTGTAAAAGGGATAAAAAAATGTAAGGAATCTTCTTTTACCAGAATTAGTAGTATTATTGCTGATTCGGCTTTAACCGGGGCACGCGGTAACTCCGGAGCTATCTTGGCCCAATTTTTTCAAGGCCTGGCAGAAGCAACTCAGGGTAAGGTTCGTCTCTCAACAGAGGCTTTTGCTAGTGCCGCTGTTAAAGCGGCGAAGCAGGCCCGGAAAGCCATTTCTCATCCTCAAGAAGGCACCATCATTACAGTAATGAAAGATTGGGCAAACCATCTTACCGAACATGCTCCTCACACCCCTGATTTTGTTGAACTTTTTAAAAAATCATTATCTAAAGCAAAGGATTCCCTGGATAAAACACCCGATAAACTCCTGATATTAAAAAAGGCAGGTGTAGTCGATGCCGGAGCCCAGGGTTTTGTTAATATATTAGAGGGAATAGTTAATTTTATTGAATATGGTAAAGTTAAATCATTAAAAGCAATTACTTCTACTACCAAGAAAATGAGTAGTTTTAATTTGGAGAAAGTTGATTCCGGAATTAACTTTCAGTTCTGTACTGAATGCTTGCTTGAAGGCATTGGCTTAGATCTAAAAACAATTAAACAAAAACTTTCTTTTTTTGGGGACTCATTAATTGTTGCCGGTTCTAAAAATAAAGCCCATATTCATATTCATACTGATAAACCAGAAGATGTTTTTGCTGAATTGTCTGAATTCGGAACTATTGTGAAAACTAAAGTTGATGATATGCACAAACAGCATACTAAGATTAAGCTTGATGCTCAAAAAAGTATCGGATTAGTTACTGATTCAACCTGTGATTTACCGCCGGAGTTAATTAAGAAGTATAATATTCAAATTGTACCTATAGTGATTCAAGTTGGGGAAAAGAGTTATTTAGACCAAGTAGAAATTAAACCAAAGGATTTTATTCATATTTTAGAAACTTCCAACGAAAAGCTTTCCACGTCTCAACCTCCCCCAGCTTCTTTTACAGAAGTTTATAATAAAATTGCCTCAAAATACGAGTCCATAATTTCTTTACATATTTCTGAAAGATTAAGTGGAACAATTCAGAGTGCGCGTATGGGTTGTAAGAGTATGGAGTATAGTAATAAAATTCATATTGTCGATAGCAAAACAAGTTCAGTTGCTTTGGGATTGTTAGTTGCTGAGGCGGCTCAATTGATTCAAGAAAGATTTAATCTTGGAGAAATCATTAACCGACTAAAAATTGCTGCCGACAATGTTAAAATTTTTATCAGTATACCTACCTTAAAATATCTAATGCGTAGCGGGCGCTTGAGTAAAACTAAAGGACTTTTAGGTACGCTTCTTAATTTGAAACCTATTTTGACTGTAAATTCTGATGGAAATATTGTCGAAGCTGCTAAAGTGATTGGGCAAAAAAGAGTTCTTCATAAAACTTTAAACTTGGCTATTAAATTTGCAAAAAGTCTTAAAAATCCTCGCTTTGGTATTACTCATGTAGCAGCACCAGAGTTGGCTCAATGGTATGGTTACAAAATTCGCACTGTTTTTATTTCTTCAAAAGTAATGATTTCCGAAGCATCTCCTGCTTTAAGCGTTCATATCGGTATTGGCGGAGCTGCTATCGCAGTCTTGGGTGATTCTTAAAAAATGAAAAAATGACAAAGAACCGTCCCCTATCATTTTTCTAAAGAAGGATTTTTTTAAATAGTTGTAGTAATATTTACACTATATATATTAATAATTAATAGGTGGTGATTAGTAGAAGATGAAAAAAATATTAAAAAATATTTTAGATTGGTTAGAACCGAAAGTAAGCTATGCTGATTTAAGGTTTGTTCAAACTGAAAAGGAGAACATCGAAGTAGAAAATGGTATCTTATCTTCCTATAATGTTTCAACTAATAGAGGAGTAGGGATACGAGTATTGGTAGATGGTGCCTGGGGGTTTGCTGCCTCTAATAATTTAAACAAAATATCTTTACAGGAAACAGCTGCTAAAGCTTTGGATATTGCCCGAGCCTCTGCCCTTACTAAAAAAGAAGATGTCAAACTTGCTCATGAAGATAAACATATCGATACTTACATTACTCCGATAACTAAAAATCCCTTCCAGATAAATCCTGCAGAAAAGATAGATCTTTTGGTAAAAGCTACCAAGATGATGCTGAAAGATAAAGTAAAGAAAAGCGAAGGTTCGTTTATTTTTTATAAGACCAATAAACTATTTGTATCTACCGAAGGTTCTGAACTCGAACAGACTATATTTGAATCAGGTGGTGGAATTACTGCCTACGCTATAGGAGAAGGAGATTTTCAAAAACGTTCCTATCCTTCCAGCTTCGGAGGGGATTACGCTACCCGGGTCTTCAATCATCTCTTGAGGTGGTTTTATTTTTAGAATATATTTTAAAAAGTATAGATAAGGGCAAAAAGCAATCAATTCCAATCTGG